>JBBSJZ010000713.1:0-2892 GCA_038256795.1 Pirellulales bacterium
ATGGTATGCGTGCCACGCGCCGTACCGGTTCCTCCATCCGTTGACATCACGAGCGACGCGATTCGCGTCTGCCCCCCCACATGCTTGGCGAATTCTTGGTCCAAAGAAATCGTGTTGTGGTACTCCGTGTCGCCGCCTCCCGTTGCGGCAGCCGTGAGGAATTGGTCGGCATTGTTATGCCCGTGGACGTTACGTGATCTGGGATGCGAAAATCCTGACAGCACAGTCAGCTCGCCTTTGAGCGGCTCGAGCGACTGCATGCACTTTGTGAACTTGAAGTCGCTGCCACCGCCGTGGGGAAACCAAGCCCAATCCTCGAAGGCTGGGTCTTCTGGCAACGGCATGGGAACACCATCGGGAAAATAGAAGCAACCAAGCCGCTTCGGATTGGCTGTCAGCTCTTGAGCGGCAGCCGCCGAAGGCAGAACCGATCCGAACAGCGGAATTGCCAGTGCAACGCCACCGCCTCTAAGAAATCTGCGGCGGTCGATTTGGTTCATCTCTAATTTCACAACACCCTCCTTCAAACGCCAGTTCACTCAAAGCAGTGGCGGCTGCCGTACCGGCTACGCACCCGCTGTAAATCAATGGGCCTCAATCGTTATGATAACTTGAGGTGATCGCATAATTAAATGGACTGAAACAGATCGCTGGTTACGATCGCGTGAATTATCGTCTTGAGCCCGTCACCGTCATGGCGAACTTCGGCTGTGATGGCATCGATTTCCGCGTGGTCAGCAAAGGTCAATGATCGGCCCAGCGCGTAAGTGACGAGTTTATGCACCATCGCCCGAACAAACGAGTCCTGGCGATGCTCAATCAAAAACCGCTTGAGGGAGAGTTCAAAAATAACTTCCCGGTTCATGAATAGTTAATGGTAGTGTAGTTGTAATTTGGTAAATTGTAGTCCCGGAGGATGTAGTCGCCCATTAAGAATGCTTCACTCGCCTGGACGCCTCGCTGGTAGATCCGCTGCATCACCGACACCTTGACCTTTAAACCTGTGCTCGTGGTAGTCCTGGCAACCGCGTCGCGGATCGACTCAATACTGCGAAATATGACACCTTTGAGCGAGCGGCTGACGTGGCAGAAGAGGCGATGGTCGATCGGATTGTACTTCGAGCAGTACGACGGCAGGTGGGCAACGCGAAACGGTATGCCGATAGAATGAGCTAACTTCCAGAGCTGTTCATGGAACAAATTGACGCGATACCCATTGCTGCCTCCGCTATCGGCCAGTACCAGAATCCGGCCGGCTCCAGCGTAGCGATACTTACCCATCCGGTTCCACCACGTGCGGATCGAGTCACCAACCAGTTCGCCGGTGTCCGAGCCTTGAGCAAGCGTCATCAACGCTTCATTGGCAGTCACATCGTAAACGCCGTAGGGAATGATTTTCCCGTCGCTGGCCGTCGCGAAGTCATGGTCGTACGTATGGACCTGGCCGTTGGTGCGGCAGGCACCGGGCCGGTAGAAATTGCCTAGCAGTTCCTTTTTCTTGGTGTCGATGCTGATGATCGGCATTCCCCACATTTCGAAGTGGCGGCGAAGTTCGTCGATCCGCCGAAACTGCGCGTCTCGGTCAGCCGTCATGCCCATCGAGACATCTTTTGCAGCTTGCCTGCGACCGAGTCCCAACACGTCGCGCAGCAGCAAGTCGACCGTGTTGTGCGAAACTTGAAATCCCATCAGGCCCAGCGTGCCGGCCAGTTCTCGCGGCGAGCGATTGGTCCAGAGTTCGCCCGGGTTCACGGGCGAGCCCGCTGTATCGGTCTCGACTTCTTTGTGAAGCGATTCGACGAGGAGAGGCTGGGATTTGCTAGCTTGAGGACGACCGCCCCCTTTTTTCGCACACGCTGGGCCGCCTCGTCGCGTGGTAGCGACTCCACCTCACGACTGCCGCGGCGGATGGTTTTGGGATCACAGGCGAAGAGGTTCGCGATATACTCGGTTCCGCCATGGCCGAGCTTGTCGGCCTCAATTGCAGCATAGCGACGCCGGTCCTTCTCGCTGAGCGATCGGTAGAGATTCACCATTTTCACTTCGACTGATTCGCTGTAGCCAGTCATGACGGTTGCTCCGGCAAAAGAAATGAAGTAGTCCATCTCACCATTGTGGCAGATCTCGGGAAGTTGTTTTTGAACTCTCCCTGAGTCCATCCATTCCCTCGAGCCTCTGGCGGTTGAACAATTCGCTGGAGGCGTCAATTGGCTTTCCTTCAATCGTGTCACGCCAACGGCCCAGTGCATCATAGTTCTCGAATGCGATTCCCCAGGGATCAATCTTTGCATGGCACGACATACAAGCGGCATGGTTGCGATGATCCTCAATTCGCTCCTTGAGTGTCATCTTCGCAATCCGAGGGTCAGCCAAATCGATTTGCGGCACGGCTGGCGGTGGCGGTGGAGGCGGGTCGTTTAGCAGGCGTTCGAGCAACCAGATCGCTCGTTTGAGTGGATGCGAATCGGGCCAGTCGGAGTTCATCGTCAGCAGGCCGGCTTGGGTCAGCAATCCACCACGCGGGAAAGTCCCGTCGAGTTGCACCCGTTGAAAGTGATTTCCTTGAACGCCATTTATTCCGTAGTGTTTCGCCAGCCGCTCGTTCACCAAGGTGTAATCGGAGTGGATAAAATCTAATACACTTGCGTTTTCGTGTAGCATCTCGCCAAACAAGGCGACGGGCTCATGCTGCATCGCTTCTTTGAGTAACGGATCGAAGTTTCTTACGTTTTGTTTGAGATTCAAAAAGTCCAGCAAATGCAGATTCAGCCATTGATGCACGAAGTGCTTTGCAAGTCGATCGCTGCGCCTGTCCGTAAGCATCCGCTCGACTTGTGACGCCAAGACTTGCCGTTCAGTGAGCTGGCCGCTTTCCGCCAGCGACAACAGCTC
>JBBSJZ010000714.1:0-2892 GCA_038256795.1 Pirellulales bacterium
ACCGCCGGGACGACATCCTCGCCGTCAACGACAACCGCCGCTCCTTCCGGCTCACGCAGGGCGACGTGCAATACGGCCCGGTTTTCCGTGATATTGATCTTCTCCCCCGCGAACATCGCTGCTATCCGCTCACGCAGTCCGCACGCCTCAGCAAGCCCGATCAGAAGATCGATCGTCTCCTGCGTGACGCGATTTTTTGCGTAGTCGAAATAGATCCCTTCGGCTTCAACAGCAAAGGTATCGCCACGACTCGGATCGTCGGCAAATAACTGACGGAGGTGAACCTCGTTTGTCGCGTCGTAGTGACGTGTCAGGGCGTGCCATTCGGGACGTTGGGTGAGCGAATTTCCAGGGGTGGAATTGGAGGTCATCGTCGTCTCCTGCGAGAACATGGTGTTTGCTTGATCGATCGTGCGAAACGCAAGGCAGATGTTTATGGGTAATTGCCCGGCCAATCCTCAAGCCAGATTGATGGGATATCGTGAGCCGCGAGCGCATTGCGCAACCGAAGATCAGCGTGAATGAGCGGACAGTCGAGGCTTATCGCGAGCGCAACATACATCGCGTCGTAGAGCGAGCAGCCGATTTGCACACTCGTTTCATATGCCGAAATGACGAGGCGATCATCCCGCGTATCGAGGAGGTCTATCGTGAGGAATGTCTCAAGAGCAACGAGCGCTTCAGTTTGAGTAATACGTTTGGTTCGATGTGCTTTGCGGATGGCACCTGCCACTTCATAACGGATGCACTCTGCTGAGACGAGGTCAATTTCTTGGAGATGAAATCTATCGAGAATCGAGTCAGCCTGGGCTTTCAAAGGCTCGTCCCGCAGGAGCCACTTCACCGCAACTGAAGCGTCCACGATGTAAAGCGGACGACTACTCATCAACTCCCTCTAGTTCCTCACGGACTTCGCGGATAAGCTCTGAAGAAGAAATGCCGAGTGGACGCATCCGGTCGCGATTTGCGCGCATACGGTCGATTGCCTCACGGCGGCGCTGGAGATCTTCGGGGGTTGGTTCTGGGATCGGCGGAAGCTTGATTGCTCGAATCGACGCAAAAATCGCTTCAAGATCGCGTGCCTCTGTAGATGTCGTCATGCGCCTGTACCTCCGACCGGAGTATACCAATCATGGTACGTGTCCACTGCCAAATCGATGATGATTACGTCAACACCTTCACCAACGCCAGCGTGAATGGATCGCCACTCGTTGTCAGCGCTCGTGACAAAACCCCGCCAACCGCCCGATCCGCCTCTGCCAATGCTTGCTCAACGGCCACTGACATCACGGCGCGGCGGGAGGCCTCGTATTGAGTTTCGTCGTCAGGTTCGTCGTCGATGGCGAGAAAGCCGATGGGATCCGGCCATCCTTCGATGTGGAGTGTCCAGTCATCAGTGGCAACGTCGAGTTCGCGGACATCGGCGGCGACGCCAAGCGCAATATCAAACTCATCGGGATCTAGAACCACTTTCAATGCGGTGGCGAGGGCAGATCCAAGCTGTTCAAGGGTGACGTTTTCGGTGTTCAGTGGTTGCTCCTTTCGTAAATCGGTGTTCATTCTATGGCGTTTGACCAATGCATCTCGTAGGATGCGTTCTCGCACGACGATTGTGGGCGAAGGAGTGATTCGTGGTTCAACTGCGTGAAGAGACGGCGGCAGATTTCGAAGCGATCCGCGAGGTCAATCGGCAAGCATTTAGTGACGAATCGGTTGCACAATTGGTCGATCACCTTCGCGAAGATGGTGTCGTGATTGTCTCGCTGGTTGCGGTTGACGGTGATGACGTCGTTGGACACGTTCTCTTCTCGAAGACGCCAATGACATCGCCGGGTGGCGAAACATTGCCGGGCGCGACGTTATCACCGTTGGCGGTGATGCCAGCCCGACAACGTACCGGGATCGGCTCCGCCTTGGTGCGGCGCGGCATCGAAATCTGCCGGGAGCAAGGGATGGTCGCGATTATGTTGATCGGACACCCTGAATACTATCCTCGCTTCGGTTTCTCATCAGCCCTTGCTCGCCAGATTACCTCGAAGTACTCGTCAATTGCCGATCCGTACATGGCGCTTGAACTCGTTCCGGATGTGCTGTCGGGCGGTATGACTGCGATCGTGCCTAAAGCGTTTGAACTCGTCGAATGACCTGTTGACTCGTCGACCAGTAGAGTCGTTGTCATCCGCAAAAAGGAGACCCCAATCGGTGGCCATTCACACTGTTGAACCAACCCGCGAGAACCTGCATGGACATTTCTCACCCGACCTTCCGCCGATTTTGACGATCGACCCGGGGGACACCGTGCGATTCCAAACGTTCGATGCCGGTTGGGGGTTCGCGCAAGCGGGACCGAACGGGGTTGAACTGGTCATCTTTGAACCGCGTGACCCTGAACTGGACAGCGGACACGCACTCTGCGGTCCGATTGCGATTCGCGGCGCCGAGCCGGGAATGACGCTTGTCGTCCGCATCGGTGAGTTGCGGACCTCCCCGATCGGGTGGACGATCGCTGGGGATTGGGATACAGAGGTCAACACATTTCTCCGACTTGGCGAAGGAACCGGGCGCAATCATCTGAATTGGGATCTGGATCGCGAAGCGCTGCTTGGGCGTGATCAACACGGCCATCGTGTGTCACTCAGTCCATTCATGGGGTTGATCGGGATGCCTTCCGCTGAACCGGGTCGGCATCCAACGTCTCCACCCCGACCCACTGGCGGTAACATTGATTGCAAGGAACTTGTCAGCGGCAGCACGCTCTATTTGCCAATCGCCGTGCCAGGTGGCCTCGTCTCAACCGGTGATGGGCACGCCCTGCAAGGAGACGGCGAAGTCAGCGGGGTGGCGATCGAGTGCCCAATGGATCTGGTCGAACTAACCTTCGAGTTGCGTGAC
>JBBSJZ010000715.1:0-2888 GCA_038256795.1 Pirellulales bacterium
AAGAAGATTTGGCGCCAGAGCTGACCTTCGGCGATGTCTGCGAACGTGACTATGTCGTCGCCTATCCCGACGAACCGTTGCGCTATGTGCTGGAGCGAATGGCGACAACTGGCCTCACTCGGATGCCCGTCGTGGACCCAGCGGAACATCGCAAACTAGTCGGATTGATCACCTTCAATGATCTCTTACGTGCTCGGCAGCAATCTCTCGATGAAGAACGTGTCCGCGAACGCGTCTTGAAAGTGCGTTCTCCGCGACGATTGAAGCGCCGAAACTCGACCGACAACAGTAGCGATAATTGAAGATCGCCCTGCTCGAGATCATGGAATCCGCGTGGTCACGCGGTTTCGCAGAGCGTGAAGGACAACAGCTCAGTTATAGGGGAAGAAATTTTTTAATAAGTGTCGTTGGCCAAACTTCGGGCTTAGCTCTTACGGGTCGGGGTGAGAGGACTCGAACCTCCGACCTCAGCGTCCCAAACGCCGCGCGCTACCAGGCTGCGCCACACCCCGTTGACGCCAAAGGCGCACGCCAGTATAGGAACCTTAGGGATTCTTCGTCAAACCCGTATCCACTTCCAGCTTGAAGGGACGCGAGCGAACCGACACGGAATCGGGTTTCAAAATGATATTTTGAAGCCTGCCGACATCCGCTGTGCGATGTTACACCTCCCGGGTCTCGCTGCGTTTCGGGAAACATTCGATCGAATCGAAAATTCAGAGTGAAAAATTCAGCCCTCGCTGATCACCCGATAAACCACAGTTCCGTTCGATTCGAACACAATCTCCAGTTCAGAGCCGACCATCGAGGAAAACGAACCGATGCCCTCCGCTGAAGCATAGAGTTGAGTTGGATTGGACGGAAGCCCACTTTTGCGCTCCAACTCGCCTACGATGATGTAGTCGATACCGTATACGTCAATGATTTCCCGTTTTCGTTCCTCGCTTCCAGAGTTGTACAACTCGCGCACATCGGCGTCGCGCTGGGCAATCTCCGGATAATAGCGTTGTTGGCGTTCGTGTCGATCCCACCCAAGTACTGTCGGAAGTCCCAGTACAATGGAAAAGCGTGATCCGTCTCCGCGGTACGGCCCGATACTCGCTTCGGCAATGACCGGCGTCCCGTCTACATTCTCCTGGAACCAGTGCATCGCGTCCAAATCGCCAGCAAATCCGATGACCTGCCCGTTCCCGCTCGTGATCGTGCCGTAACGCATCCAATAGAGTGCGTCGAGCGTGCCCGGGCCGGGATGGCCCTCGAACCGCTGATCCAGTCTTGGCAACGTGGCTACTGCCGGATAAACGAGTGAAAGACCAATCAGTACCACGCATGCAGCAACTGCAACCCGACTACGTTTCGAAAGCGGTGAGGGAACGTATACGGTTTTTGGAAGAAAACCGCGTGGCGTGGAAACCCAGGACGTGACAGCAGAACTCCGCTTCGACGCCAGCACTGCCAATGAGATCGCAGCTAGCGCGCTCAGGAGCGTCCAGACCTGATAGTAGAGCTTGAAGATGGTATTCATTCGATACCACTCCGCAAGTGTCGCCAGGTCGTCCACAACGAACACAACTTCCACTCCGGCAATCACCGAGCCTGCCGCTGCCAACATGAGCCCGAAAAACGACGCAGCGCCATCTTCGAACGAGAAGTAGATCAATGCGCCGCACGCAGCGAGAAATAATCCGATCGCCAACACTGGCCAGCCAAGGGCCACCAGATAGGCTGTACCGATAACCGCGAGGATGACCGCGATGGAAGCCACGTACGCGTCCGCCTTCGCGCGCAGCATCACCATCGCAAGGGCACCGGCCGCGATCAATGAAATTGTTACGGTCTCAGTCGAACCGGAAGGTAGTTCCGTCAGATGCGGGCGGAAAACCTGCCACGCAATGGCCGCCGCGACTGCCAGGCCAAAGACGGCAACGGCGATATCCCGCCAGCGCGGGCGCGGGGCCGACCAGGAGAGAAGTCCTGAACCGGCTATGGAGATGCCAAGAATTCCGAGCAGGGCTCCGAAATGGAGCAGGAACTGCGTTAGATTGGTTCCTTCGGTGACTCGCCCGACGTCGTTGAACAGCGCGATGAAGTTGTCGTGAAATGGGCGGAACATCACATACGACATCGCCCCGGTGGCGCCTGCAACCACAAGCGTTGCCAGGAGTCGAAAGAGCAGGTTTCCGAACCGCCCAGCCCAAAGAAAAACGGCGGCAATCATGACCATCGCGTACACGGGAACGTCCCAGGCGTTAGCTGCGCTCAATGTTCCGAGACAGAGCGCCAGGCCAGCGAGTTTCGGCACTGCTGCACCGAGCGAGCTCGATCCGGTGACCAGTGAGAAACCCAGCCCCAACACCGCGATCGTGACCGGCAATGCGATGAGATGCGCGTGTAAATCAGCGTAAAGCCCGGTGAAATAGGGGAACTCGGTGATCCCTCCGTCGATCGCTCGACTAGCGGACCAGGTCCAATCAAAAGAAAATTCTGGTGCGTTGGGCAACCCGCGGATGAGATCCCACGCCGTTCGCAGATTTCCCATCAGAGTGAAGATGAGTACTCCCAGTCCGCCCGTCACCAATGGGTCGACGCGATCGCGACTTACCCGACTGGAAATAGCGACGACCAGGCTATACATGGCAGAAGCAGCCAAACCCATCATGGTGGGCTGGGCCAGATTAAAGGCGATTTCCGAAGGGATGCCGGTCAGCTTGATGAGAAAGGCGATTAGGTACTCACCATAATAATAGTAGTTAAGAAGTCCACCCGAAAACCATGGGTCGAACGGCGGAAAACTTGGGGTTCGCAAAAGCGCGTTGATATGCGCGAACTCCATCGGTTTTTCGCCACCCCAGATTGGATGCCACGAGTCCGGATTAAAAAACCGCAGT
>JBBSJZ010000716.1:0-2877 GCA_038256795.1 Pirellulales bacterium
CAAGAAAAAATTCGATCTCGATTCGATGACGGACGAGCAATTGCTCGACGTACGGATGTGTGATTTGGATCTCTCGATTCAAGGCACGGTGCTCGAGTCTCGGATCAATCAACTCCACGAAGAGCTGGCCGGACGGGAGCTGAATTTCCGTCCGCACTGCTGGCTGAGCGAGGATTGGTTTTCGCCTGACGACATCCCAGGCATCGCAATCCCGTTCTACTTGGCTCACCCGCGTCTGATGCGGCTGGAACGGAAACAATTGCTCGACGTCGAGGGCGGTACCAAATCTTGGTGCATGAAGATTTTGCGTCATGAAGCGGGGCACGCGATCGACACCGCCTTCCGGCTCCGCCACAAAGCGAGCTTTCGTCAAATCTTCGGCAAGTCCTCGATCCCGTACCCGGAATACTACGTTCCGACGCCCGCGAGCAAGGACTTTGTGCTGCATCTCGAAATGTGGTATGCCCAAGCCCATCCGGTCGAGGACTTTGCCGAGACGTTTGCGGTTTGGCTCCGGCCCGGCTCGCGTTGGCGCACCCGTTATCGCCAGTGGCCAGCGATCGGCAAGCTCCAGTGGGTCGACGATTGCATGGCTTCGCTCAGCGGTCGTGTGCCGCTGGTGTCCAATCGCACCACCATGGATCCCCTCTCGCAAATTCGACGTACGCTGCGGACGCATTACAAGCGAAAGCGGGAGCACTACGGATACGACTACCCCAGCGTCTATGACAACGATCTTCGCAAGTTGTTCTCATCGCTGGCCACGGACAAACGCCAGATGACGGCCGCTGCGTTCCTGACGCGGATCCGTTCCGAGCTACGACTCTGCGTTTCTCGCTGGACCGGCGAAAACCCGTACACGATCGACCAAGTGATCCAAGAGATGATCGAGCGTTGTCGTGAACTCAAATTGCGGTTGGGATCGTCCGTTGATGAGGCCAAACGTGACGCGATGATTTTGGTCGCCGTGAGAACCACGAATTTCTTGCACGAGGGACGGCACCGTGTGGCGATGTGATCAGCAACGAGTCCCCCCGATCCAGGCGATCCAATGGCGAAGTTAAAAGTGATGGTGCTCGTGCGTGAAGGCTTCGTGCCGCCACTCCCCCTCGATGAATCCATCGACCTCAATGCGATGCCGTGGAAAGCCGAGCACGACGTTTGTGAATCGCTACGCGTGATCGGCCATGAAGTACTGCCGATCGGCGTCTACGATGATCTCGGCGTGATCCGCCAAGCTCTCACGACGCACCAGCCGGACATCACGTTCATGATGCTGGAGGAATTCCATGGTGTGGTCACCTACGACTTTGCCGTGACGAGTTACTTGGAATTGATGCGCCAGCCCTACACGGGCTGTAACCCACGGGGGCTGTTACTTTCCAAGGACAAAGTGCTCTCCAAAAAGATTCTGTCTTACCACCGAATCCCGACGCCACGGTTCGCGGTGTTTCCGTTGGGACGAGCGATTCGTCGACCCAAAAAACTGACATTCCCCCTGTTCGTAAAATCCGCCGTCGAAGACGCGTCGTTCGGCATCGCGCAAGCATCGATCGTCAACTCCGATGAGTCACTCGCCGAGCGTGTCGCGTTCATTCACGACAAAACCGCTGGCGACGCGCTCGTCGAACAGTACATCGAGGGGCGAGAACTTTACGTCGGAGTGCTGGGTAACGATCGCTTGCAGACGTTTCCGACCTGGGAAATGTGTTTTGAAAAGATGCCCGATGACGTGGCGAGAATCGCGACGAGCCGGGTGAAGTGGGATCCGAAATACCAGGTCAAACACGGCATCGTCACCCACGCCGCCAAGGGACTCGACGACGCCACTCACGAGCGCATTGCGAAGCTCTGCAAACGCGTTTACCGCGCGCTGCACATGACCGGCTACGGACGGATGGATTTACGCATGAACGACGACGGTGAAATTTTCATCATCGAAGCCAACGCCAATCCGAATATTGAATATGGCGAAGACTTCGCCGAATCCGCTCACTCCGCGGGCATGGAATACGAAACACTGATGCAGCGGATTCTAAACCTGGGGTTGAACTACAAAGCCGCTTGGATGGCTCCGTGAGACCATCCCAGCGACTACGTCCCTTCCCGCCAAGACGCTTCTGGCCGAGCACAGAAGAGACGAGGGCATGGCGGGATAGGGCAGGGCAGGGCGGTCGCACCAACAATCGGTAGCGCCGACGTTTCTACAACTGGGCAAACAATGCATCGCGTGAACTGAGTTCGGAAGATTCTTCCGAACGTGATTCGGCGTTGTCACTCGCGATCAAGTCGACAATCGAATCGAGCTCGATGATCGATTGGGCATCAAAGACACTGGACTCACCCACGAACTTTGCCGGAGGTGCCGTAATTGTTGGCTGCGGAGTCGAGACGTCGTCACCCTCCGCCGCACTGGTGAGCAATATGTCTCCGATCATCGTGGCTTGTGACGCCAAGACGCCACCGGGCAATTGCACGAACGATGTGGATGTCGATGCTGCGTTGGCATTCGCCGCCGCGAACAACTCACCTTCGCCTGATGCACGATTGAGATCGGCTTGGTTGAGGATACGGATTACTTCCAAGGCATCCGCAGCCGAGACGCGACCGTCGCCGTTGACATCCGGGAACGGAGGCAACTCGAATCCAGCCGGCAAGGGATCGCTCAACAGGATGCTGGACTGGGTACCGACGAACGGAAAACGATTCAACGCGTTGATAATGTTGAGTGCATCGAGCGGCGTCGTCGCCCCGCTGCCATTGACGTCGCCTGGGCGAGCCGGATTCTGGAACGGGTTATTGGTAACGAGAATTGCATAGTCCTCGACTTCACCCGCGGTACCACTGCCGGTGGCACTGGAGGCCGGCAACAAAGCA
>JBBSJZ010000717.1:0-2876 GCA_038256795.1 Pirellulales bacterium
TCGGCTTCGCAGTGGCGTCGGTGCGCGGGGTTATTGGGGTTTGCAAAATAACGAGCGGCTGCACCGGAACGGATCACGCGCACTCGATCACGGATGGTGGCGTCGGCTTCGGGCGTGAAGTTATTGCGTGCTTCGCACTGCTGGAGTAATTCTTCGATCAGAGCGTCGCGGCGTTCGGGAAGCGGTCCCTGCTTGGACGTTCCTGTCCACTCGATTTCTTTGAGAGCGAGTAGTCCTTCGGACAGCCGCCAGAGTCGTTGGACGATCGTCATGCTGCGATGCTTGGTCGGTCCCCAGGACAGGCGGCTTTCGAGAATGTCGAGCTGCGCATCGGCCCAGGGGCGGATATCTCCGGTGCACAAGTACTTGATGCCGATCGGGTGCATCACCACGCTACCGGCGGCTTGTTTTTCGCGGCGACGGGCGGCGGCGCGTGCGATGAACGTGACGCCTTCGAGCAGCGGCTTGAGAACATCGTTGGTGCGGTTGGTGGTGCCTTCCGGGAAAATGATCAGGGGTCGCTCGGCGGCGGTCAAAATGTCGATGGCAGTTTCGAGTGACTGGCGATCCATGCCTTCGCGATAGAGACTGAATCCGCCCATCTTGCGAATCGCGAATCCGTCGAAGCCGCCCTTGTTGAACAAGTGCCACGAGGCCATCGCGTAAACATGAGTATTGGCATCGCGAGCGGGCCAACCGAGGACGAGCGGATCGGCGTAGCGGCAGTGATTGGGTGCGAGCAGAATGCCGTCACCACGCGAAAGTGATTCACGCAAACGATCGAGATGGCGGCACTCGTGCGAGACAATGCCCTCCTTGCGTTTGAGGTACTTGTCGACGAGTTTGAACCACTGGATGAACGATGGCCAGCCGTTGCCGCGGTGGGGTGGTACGAACTCGTAAGGCCGATCAAAGACGACGGTCATCCGCAGAAAATCCTGAGTGTTACGATGTCCACTTGGCCAAGGCAAAGCCGATCGCGATCGCAACAATGAACAGTGCCGTGAGCAGCGCGCCAATCAGCAGCGGATCCAAACGCTGGCTTTCACGCTGGTTTCTAACTGGGCGTCCGTCTCGCGAGAAGCTGTTCGAGGCTGGATCATTGGCCCGGTGAACAGCGGACTGGTCGGTGAGGCTTTGGTCGGTGTGACTTTGGCCGCCATGAGTCGAGTCGCCATGTTTTTGGGATTCCCGGCCGGGGATGTGAATCCCGGAGAGCGTCGGGTAGGTACCGCTCGAGTGACCGCTTCCATCGCTCGGGCGTGGCGGCGATTTTCGGCTCGTGCGGTAGCCCGACTCAATCTCGAGATCGATGAAGCTACCGCTCACCGAGTCGCCCGGATTGGGTTTACCCTCCACTGCGATGAGGCGTCCGCTATCGCTCGAACTGATTTCACTGCCGCGGTCGAGTGACGATAAACTGCTCGCGAGTGTGTCGTTATTTTTGTTAGCGACCGTGTCGTTCTGGATCGATGAATGGGACCGAACGTCACTGATGGACGAGTCGTCACCGATGGAGATTGACGACGATCCGGGACCAATCTCAGTACTTGTTGGCGATCCCGTTGTCGCTGAAACACGTTCGCCGCGCGGTGTCGCGACGGTGAACCGCCTCATCACTTCGGCGACGTCCTTGGCGGATTGGTATCGGTAGGCTGGATCCTTTTGGATCATCTTGACGCAAATACCCGCCAACTCGCCGGGGCAATCCGGGCGAAGCGTGCGAATTTCTGGGGGCATCACGGTTTGATGCTTGGCGATGCGTTGGGCCAAGGTCCCGTCGCTGAACGGCGGTTTTCCAGTGAGTAGGAAGTACAGGGTGCAGCCGAGTCCGTAGATGTCCGCACGGTGGTCAACCGTGTGGCTATTGAGCGCTTGTTCGGGCGCCAGGTAATCAGCGGTGCCGAGCACATTTTCGTTATTCGCCACCGTGAGCGATTCGTCATCGCCAGCGGTCACGAGTGCGAGTCCCATGTCCAACAATCGCACGCGACCCTGGCTATCCAACAACAAATTCGCTGGCTTCACGTCGCGGTGAATCACGCCCTTGGAATGCGCGTGGTCGAGACCGCTTGCGGCTTGGGCGATGACGTCGGCGGCGACGGCAAAATCGAGAGGCCCATCACGCTTGACGAGCACATTGAGGTCAACACCATCGACGTACTCCATCACAATGAAGTGGACATCGTCGATATTATCGATGTCGTAAGCGAGCACAATGTTGGGGTGATTGAGCGAGGCGATCGCTTTGGCTTCGAGTTGAAATCGAGCCAAGTAGGATGCATCCTTCACACGAGTTTTCGGCAACACCTTGATGGCTCGCTTATCGTGCATCCGAGTGTGCTCAGCCAGATAGACGCTGCTCATACCGCCGGTCGCGATATGGCCGAGCAACTTGTACTTGCCGAGAAAGAATCCCTTGTACTTACTGGCGAGAAGCTTCTCGGTGTGCCATTCGGTGAGCAATCCCGAGCGGCGGAAGGCGGCGGCAAGCCGTCGCGGGTTCTCAGGCAACTCACCACCGCATTTTTCCCGGACCTTGTCCACGAGTCGCTCTTGAGCGGCTGGTTCAACCAGACCGCTTTTGGCGACCATTTCGAGGAATCGTTCCGAGGTGAGTTGCGACATGGGCTGCTTGAGCGTGACCCCATGGAGAGAACTGGACGTTTTTGAGAAGATAACACGGCCGGCACGACGCGTTAACAGTGACCGTCTGTTAAATCGTAACTAAATTTCGCGGTAACGCTAACTTCTTAGCTCAAGAAAGGGCCTCGAGATGTTTCCAGCCGACGGCCACCGCGTTGCGCCATGGCCAGCGCCGGTGTCGGGACGGCTGGGGATGATGGTCAAGTTTTGGGAGCCTGGATTCGTCAAGA
>JBBSJZ010000718.1:0-2849 GCA_038256795.1 Pirellulales bacterium
CCGGAAGGTCAGCAAGCCACTGGGCGACGTCACGATCAGGATCGGCACCATAAATTTGATGATTGACGATGTGGTCGATCTTACTGCCAATTGATTCGGCGGCGCGCTTGGAGATCTTGCCGGGATAGATGCTTTGCGGGCGGCTATCGGCATCCGTGAACCGGATTTCAATGGTCTTGTTCTTTATCTGGATTATCGTTGCCATAACTGGCTCCTCGCTCTCGGCGATGTCGACCCGCTGGGGGTCAGTTGCGTTTCTTGATTAGTTTTAACTGCAGCACTTGGCACAGTCCGTTGAGGGCGTTCAGGCTTAGCCCACGCTTGCCGTTGATGAACGCGTTGAGGTTAGGCTGCGCCACGCCCGACAGCTCAGCCAGTTTGTTCTGGCTGAGCCCGGACTCGGTGATCTCGTCAATCAGCTGCTGCTGGATCGTACGATCGTGTTTCTGTCGCTTTGGCATATATCGTTTTGATATTGCGCTGTCGGTTCGTTGTCAAACGGGTTGCCAAATCTGCAAGCGGCCATCGGCGTCATAGACGGCCTCAGCCCCTTTGTACCACCGCGACGTCAACGCATACTCGCACGGCACCGGTATGCCCGGCACGAAAGGTTGCATTGATTCGCTGCAAATGCGTTCGATACTCTTGGCCGCCAAATCGACGTCGCTGTCGTGACCTAGCTCAATGATAAACTCGTCGTGAATGAACGCCACGATGCGGTACCCCGCTCTCGTTAGTACTACAGCGCTAAGTTTTCGGCCATCGGCATCGTGTGATGGCGTCCGGATCGATTCCTAGCGTAGCGTACTTTTTGAGCTTTGTTCGTGTATGACTTTGACGGGCCGCCGCGTTGCGTGACTGATGGTAGCTGACTCGCGAGGCAACCTGCTCAAGCAAAACGCGACGACTCTCACGCGGAAGCGACCAACTGACAACGATCACGTCGACCGCGTCGCGAATCTGCTGAATCGACCAGTCCGGATTTTTTTTCCCGCTCCTGCTCACAGGTTTGTGACAAAAATAAGTAGCTCAGCGATGTGATGATGAGATGACGCTTGAGTCCCAAGTAGCGACGACCCTCGTAACAGTCCAAGCCGACTTCCTGTTTCTGATCTTCAAAGCAACGTTCCACTCGCCAACGCTGGAAAGCGACTTGGAGAAGCATCGCCATCGAAGTGAACTCGCTCGCGTTGCTGACGAAGAACTTCAGTTCGCCATCAAGCACGTTTCTCGCTACCACCAACCACAGCGACATCCCTGGCAAGCCGTCGCTGCCTTTGAGCGTTACGCGAACACGCTTGGCTTCCCAGATGATCGGACCTTTCTCGCCGTCTTTAACGCGGTATCGTTTCCAACGCTTCGACTTCATCGCTTCGCCATGCCAGAACACCGTTTCGACACTTCGCGGCGAGCTTTCCCCGCTCTTGACGCGAGGCGTCTTGCGACCACGGCCACGGCCGCCCTTGCGATAGGGCTGCTCGGTCACTTCGGGGGTCTTCTCCCAAACCGAAAAAGTTCGCGGTACTTCGAGCACAAACTTCTGGTCGCGACTGGCCAAACCTTCCAGAAATCCGGGCTTGCCGCCGTAGCCTTCATCGGCGGTCAGCCAAGGAAACGCGATCCCTTCGCCCTCGCTTCGATCGAGCAATTCCAAAGCGATCTGCCACTTGGGTCGATAAACCATTTCGTCGGGGATGCCGGCGGAAGCACAACGCGGTCGATCATTGCTCCAACTCTCAGGAAGAAACAGTTCGCCATCGACCATGCAATGAAAATCCTCGGTCGCCGCGGCGAGATGAACCGTAACGATGCAGTTCTCTTGCTTGCCAACTTTGCCGCACCATTGTCGTTGCACGCCGGGCGTCTTGTCGCCTTTCTTGACGTCGCTGGTTTCGTCAATGATCCCGACCGTGTTGGCGGTGACGTGCTCATCACGGACGATGTGGATCAGTCTCCTGCGTAGCCCGTCTTCGTCCCATCGATGTTGAGCGAGAAACTCTTGCAGAGTTCGCACCGGCGTTCCGGCTTGCAGGGCAATCGGTTCGACGCTCTTGGCATCCAGATCAGACAGCTGGCCACGAACGTAAGTCGTCAAATGACCTCGCGTATCGCTCCGCCCAAAACAGTCGCCAAAGCGAGCGAGGTAATCATCTAGACGGCCTTCAAGTCGTTCCAAATCATCAACATCCATGCCCAAACCTCCGTGCGGCAACCAAAATTCCAAACCGCTATTCTCAACGAAAACCTCAACCCGTTACAATACCAGTTAGCGCTGTAGTATTAGCCGCATGGCGTTAGCCACGGTTTCCGAAACGCCAAACCAAGACCACCCACATTCCAATGGGCCCGTTGCGGTATCGCAGATACCGAAGCTCATTAAGCACCATTAGATTCTAGCGGGCATTGTCAAGCGGCGCTGAAAATTTTGCCTGAATGACCCTGCGCAGGTGGCTCGTCCGTGACGGACATCTCTCATGGGGGGAATATTGGACGGTTGGGTTCGCAGTGGTTGCAGCGCTTGCACAGCTCTGAGGCAATGAGTCGACTTCCGTTCGGGTGCTTGGTCACTCTGACGTCACGACGGTTGGCTCAGTGAAGGGCCGGATTCAAATCGTGATCCCGCTGCGGACTTGACAACATCCCAATGACACACCCGATCCTATGCGGATTTCTCCTCGTGTGGCTTTTGACTTAATGCTCGCCATCCGGAAACTTCATGGGTGACTCAGACCGCGGATTTAACCGCGACCGAACTACCGACCTAGAAGTCGTCGCAGGTATCTATTCTGCATGCGGCTTCGCCCGATTACTGGTCCAGTCTTCATTTCTCGAGCCGGGACGCCAACGAC
>JBBSJZ010000719.1:0-2846 GCA_038256795.1 Pirellulales bacterium
GCATCTCTGATTGAGTCATCGAGTGACGAGGAAACTCAGTTCACCGACGAAGTGGGGGCGAATGGAAGTTCGGGCACCGTTACCGCGGCTCCCGTGATCGAGTCAACCAATGTTGTTGGACAACCGCTGCCCGAACAAGACTACCCAATCAATCTGACAACGGCTTTGCAGTTGGCCGGGGCAAACCACTTACAAATCCAGTTAGCGACCGAACGAATCCGCGAATCCGCAGCGAGACTCGACCAAGCCAAAGTGCTATGGGTGCCGTCAATCAACGCCGGGATCGGTTACAACCGTCACGATGGGCCGATTCAAGACACGCGAGGCGATATCATCGAGACCGGCCGCCAATCGCTCTACGTTGGTGGCGGCCCTGCCGTAGGTTCATCACCGATGAATGGCGCTTCCGGTGGTCCGGCCAGACTGTTCGTCGATCTTTCCACCGCGGATGTGCTGTTCGAGCCGCTAGCTGCCCGTCAAAATCTGTGCGCCGAAACACAGGCTCAGCGAGCCGCCCGGAACGATAACATTCTGCAAGTCGGTTTGACGTATCAAGAACTTGTGCGTGCGTACCTGCAAGTCGATATTGCGAATGAAGCGATCGAAAATGCTACCGAGCTAGTCGAATTGACCTCACAGTTTGAGGAAGCTGGCGAGGGGCTCGCGGCGGATACCCAGCGCGCTCGAGCGGAACTGCTACAACGACTGCATCAACGCGCCGGCTCGCTAGAACGTGTCGCCGTCAACTCCGCCGAACTGGCTCGCCTGCTGCGACTCGGTGAAACCACCGGGCTGTATCCGACCGAGACTCAGCCCATGCCGGTCGAATTGATTTCGATGGAGACACCGATTGATGCACTGGTCGCGCAAGGTATGTCGCAGCGACCGGAGCTTGCCGAGCATCGCTTCCGTGTCGCCGAGGCGGTCACACGCATCAAGCAAGAACAATGGCGACCTTGGTTGCCGCACATGTTTGCTGGTTACTCCGGCGGAGGTTTCGGTGGCGGACGAAACAGTAACATGGAAGACTTCGGCGTCCGTAGTGACTTGGACTTGTTGGCGGTATGGCAGGTTCGCAATCTCGGGCTCGGAAACCGGGCTTTGCAGCGAGAGCGCGGCAGCCAGCGTCGTCAGGCACAATTGCAGTACACGTGGATTCGGGACCAAGTCATCGCCGAAGTTGCCCAAGCTTACTCACGAGCGCGGTATCGCAAAGAGCAAATGCAATTCGCCGAGCAACAAGTCGCCGCTGCCGCCGACGCCTTGCCGTTGAATCTCAAAGGCATTCGCGACGACGTCATCCGACCCATCGAAGCGCAACAAGCGATCGCCGGCCTAGCCGCTGCCAGAAGCCTGTATTTGGCGGCTGTTATCGACTTCAACCGGGCTCAACTCGAACTCGTGCGAGCGCTTGGTGATCCGCCACGAAATGCGATGTAGAGTTTAAAAGATAGGTATGATCGTGCTGCTTGGCAGTTCACAGCTTCCCAAGACCAACAAGCAGCACATGGGACTTATCAACAAAATCGTATTGTTGTCTGCATGGGTCCAAGTGGGCGCAGCAGGCGGTGGCCTTGTGGCAGGCACCGCGGGCGTGTTCTGGTGGCGACGAAGGCGCGCCAAAAGGATCACAGGTGTTGAAAGCTGAAAGCAAACATGCTTTTATTTACCTACGTCACGAGATTACGGCAGCTCAATATCCAAACCGTGATTGAAGCGGTTGGTGAAATTGGCCAGTGCGACGGTGCCGGCCAGTGATACTAGTTGCTTGTCGTCGAGTGATTCCTTCAGCGTGGCGACAGTCGCCTTGTCGACCGCTGCTGTTTTGGTCAATTGCTCGGCATAAGAAATTACTGCCTTTTCTAACGCGTCAAACGCTTTGCTTTCTTGGTAGTTGTCTAATTCGGCTAGCTGCTGGTCACTGACGCCTGCACTCTTAGCCGCCTGCTTGTGGTAATGCGAGCAATAGCTGCATTCGTTGATCTGCGATGACGTGTAATATGCCAATTCACGCAGTTTTCCCGGCAAATCCTGGTGGATGCCGTCGTTGATTTGCGTGATTCCACCAAGAATATCCGGCTGATGCGCCGCCGTATTGAATAGGTTCAACGACTGTCCGAACTTCTTTTCAATCGCTTCAAGAATCGGCTGAGAATCTTGCGGGGCGTCGCTCATTGTGAGTGGTGTTACGTGCGGCATATGAATTCCGAATTGGTTTGTGAACAGTTGCGAAGAAAAGCCTTCCGAGAACATTGTGGCGGTGCAAATCGTATTCCCCGACTGCGTAAATCAGCGACCGGCTGTCGCTTAATCGTCCAAGCCCGTCCTGTCAAAAAACTGGAACGAGCCGTTGGAGTTGTTTTCCAGGAAATAATTTCCTGTGATCGTTCGCGAATCTCGGCCGCACTTGAGTTCAATCGTCGGGTTGGCGATTCCAAATCGTAGAAAAGGTTCGCTCGGCGCAGCATTGACCCGCACGCCACGATCTCCGGTCGTCCTCAGCTGTAAAACAGCTGATAATTCAACCACCGATTCGGCGGAAGTGCCAATCATTTTAGCTACTGCCGTGGGCAGGCTCGTGCTGCCATAGCTGGCGCCACATCGCCCGTTGCCGGTCCCAATCGACCTCCGCCGCGATCGGTCGCATCATCTTCTCGTTGATCGCCGACCGACCGACGAACTCGGGAGGCAGACAAAGCAACGCTTCCCGAATGTCGGGTGCCAGTAACGACAGGTTCATGATCTGCGTCACCCGTGGCGAACTGCGTCGAAGGCCATGCTGCGAAGACTCGTCGAGAGATTGCACATCTTGGCGAGGCGTTCGGACGGCGACATCCGCCGCAACA
>JBBSJZ010000720.1:0-2845 GCA_038256795.1 Pirellulales bacterium
ACGCTACCCCGTCGCGTATGCGGATACGATCCCGCAACGGGCAAATTACTTTGGACCTGCGGTGGGAGCGGTCCGCTGGCATACGCCTCCCCGATGGAGTCCGATGGCGTGGTCGTTGCGTTGGGCGGTTACAACGGCGCCTCGCTCGCCGTTCGTGCGGGCGGTCGAGGCGACGTGACCAAGACCCATCGACTGTGGCACAAACCGAAAGATGGTGGTTGGTTGGGCACGGGCGTTGCCGACCAGGGTGCGATTTATCTTTGTGACACCGGGGGCGTGCTTCACTGCATCGATGTCCAAACCGGTGAGGAGCTTTGGAAGCAACGCAGCGCCGGAGGTGGCACTTGGTCGAGCATCACCCAAACGGCGGATGGATTGATGTTTCTGCTCGCCAAGTCTGGCACCACAACGGTCTTTCGCCCTGACCGAAATGGCTTGCACAAAGTGGCGGAGAACGAGCTCAAGGAAGCGACCAATGCGTCGGTCGTGGTGGCAGGCGATGACGTGATCATTCGCACGGATGTTGCCCTCTGGTCGCTCGCGAAATCGTCGCAAGACAAGTGAGGATTGCCAGAGAGCTTGCGGCAAAGAGCGAGAAAGTGCTCGGTGTGCCAATGACCGATCGTGATTGGACGATGGTCAGCAAGATCGTGTCCATGCTGGAAGAGATCCACTGAGGACGCGAGTAGTATCGTTCTGCTCGTTTATCGAAATGCGTTCCCGCCACCCGTGTAATTCGGGCCGTTGCCTCCCGCACGGGTTCATTCTTCGCGTAGGATTTTTTTCCATCTTTCGGGCCGGCGGAGTTTGGCAATCTCGAAAGAGAGTTTCTGCTTCTTGTCGATTTTGCATCGCCAGCTTCCACTAGTGGGGAGAGCTCCTTTGAATCGGGGACAACATCCCGGTGACGGCAGGCAGAAATCAGCCGAAGGGCGTTAGCCTGGGCTGTCAAAAAGTCGGTATTGACAAGGGTTTTGGTGGAGGCAATTTTATTCCCCGTCGGTGACTGATATCTAGTTCTCTTTTTTCTGCTGGATGCAATATGGTCAAAGCACTTGATGAGTACCGCTCGCCATCGCACAAGATTGTCGCGATGCTGAAAAAGGGCCGTGATGATCTGCGAGTGAAGTATCGCGAGTTGATGAACCAGAAGCGTGTCGCAGAGAATCAGGTGCGGGCGGTCGAAAAAAGCCGAGCCATGTGGCGCGAACGTGCCGAAACGGCTGAGGCGGAGCTTCGCGAATTAAAAAAGTCGCTGCCCAGAGCTTAGGCGTTTCAACGGTCGTCCAGGCGACTGCGACACCAGCCTGCGTCGCAACTCAACGGCCCGATGGGTTGAAGATTCCTGGTAGCTTCTATTCCATCGAGTTGGTTGCCCTGGTGTTGAAAATGGTGATCCAAGGCGCCATCTCAATGAGAGCCGCCGCTCGCGTCAGTGGATTGCTTTGTGAGTTCCTCGGTGGCCATCGCTTGGACGGCCTCAGTCACACGACGGTGCAGAACTACCTGTTGCGAGCAGGAATGCACCAAATCACGTATGCCACCGAGTCTTCCAACAATCGCATCTGGATCATGGACCACATGATCGCTGCTGGTTCGCTCAAGTGCCTTGTCGTGCTGGGTATCGACGCTGACACGTTCGCAACACTCGACCATCCCTTGCAGCACCACGATGTTGACGTGTTGTCGTTGATTCCCACTGACGTTTCCAACGGCACGATCGTCAATCAACAACTCACCGAGTTGGCGAAGCGATGCGGCGTGCCACGAGCGATCCTGAGCGATTGCGGTTCGGACCTGAAAAAAGGGGTTGAACTGTTTCAGCAGACGAACTCTCAGACGATTGCTTTGTTTGACATTGTTCACTTGGTGTGTCGTTTGATTGGGAAACGATTGGGCAAGCAGGATCGCTTCAGCAAGTATCGTCAAGACAGCTACGCGTGTGCCAACAAGTTACGTCAAAGTCCGCTGGCTCACGTGAAACCACCACGACCCAAGACGAAAGCTCGTTACATGAATCTGGCTCCAGAGATTCGCTGGGGGCGGCGCGCCCTGTGGTTATTCGACCGTGTCAAATCCGGCGATCTCACCCAGCGACAACGCGAACGTTTGGATCCCCAAGCGATCCAAGACCAACTGGGCTGGCTGGAGGAGTACCGGTCCGACCTGGAGGTCTGGAGCGACCTGTCGGCTTTGGGACAGGAGTGCTGCTCGGTGGTGCGTCACTGTGGATACTCGAAGGTGACGACGCAAAAACTGAAAGAAACTTTGGGTACTGGTAATTCGGCAGCGGCTGCCGAATTGATTGGAGAGCTTATCGAAGTGGTTGATCAACAGTGCCTGCGTTGCGGCGAAACCGGCGTCCGCATGCCCGGCAGCAGCGAGGTGATAGAATCATTGATCGGTAAAGGCAAGCGATTGCTGGGGACGTCTCAAAACAACAACAACTTGACCGGTCAGATACTTTCGATTGCCGCAAGCACGGTCGATCTTAGTGTGGCGACGCTTCGCGAGTCGCTCGATCGCTGCCGAATCAAGGACTTACGAAGTTGGATCAAAGACAACATCGCCGCCGGCATACATCTCGCTCGTAGCGAGGATTTACAAGAACCAACTAGCGGAACAAATGCTGCGCAAGTCAAGTCCGTCGCAATACCAAATTTTTGACAGTCCAGGCTAACGCCATGCGGCTGAAGGGACCGGCAGTAGGATGGGCATCCTGCCCGTCATTGTCGCGAACGTCGGCCAAGAGTGGTCAACCTACCGTTCATCCTCTACTGTCTCCGCGTTGCTCCTGCGTCACTCGCTTAAGCATTTCTCGCAGCGATGGTTCGCCGGTTTTTTG
>JBBSJZ010000721.1:0-2845 GCA_038256795.1 Pirellulales bacterium
ACGAAGCTCGTGACGATCAATGTCAGTGGTGATACGACGATCGAATCCGACGAGACGTTCACGGTGACATTGAGCAATCCGTCGGCTGGCGCGACGTTGACCACCGCATCCGCGATCGGCACGATCACCAATGATGATGCTACGTCCGGAAACACGCAAATTTTCATCCCTGCTGTTGTGGCTCGTCCCCAAGTAATTCCTGGGAATAGCCGACCATCGGCAGTCATCTTCAAAGCGGTCGCGACGACGACCGTGACCGTCACTCCGGTTGGTACTGCGGCGGCGTTCGAGACGGTGCAGTTTGTCGATGAGAATGCACAACCGGTCGGCACTTTTGCTGACGGCGTCGCGTCGCTCGAGACCGTTGCTGGCAAGCTGTACGCGATCATTTTCGAAGCTCAAACGAGTGATCGAGTTTACTCCGTCAAATCGTCCGCAGGCCCGGGCGCGCTCTCCAACACGCCACCGACGAATATCTTCGAGCCAACGGACGCGACCGCGGACGGGATGACCACAGCGGCCGATGCACTCGCGGTCATCAACTCACTCAACCGCGTCGGGCTCGCTCAGGGTGAGTCTCCGTCGAATTTGACCACGTTCATGGATGTCAATCGCGACGAGCACATCACCGCCGCCGATGCACTTCAAGTCATCAATTTTCTTAATTTGCAAGATCGCGGTCCGGCTGCGCAATCGAGAACGTCCCAATTAATCCCGCTGCAAACGGTTTCGGCACCGACTTCGCCAACGTCGAAAGCGGACGCGGTCGACGAGTTGCTAAGCAATTCGGCAGCGATGCTGGATGAACTTCTTGGCGAGGGTGCCGACTTCAGTGACAACTTTATCTCACCATCCATCATTGATGACATCGTATCGAGCGACGATGCCGACAGAGGCAGCCAGGCTGTAGGCATCGAATTGTTGTCGGATATGGCTTAGAAGCCGCTCAGTCGACTACAATGAAGGGTCTTCCCACCTTGGCCCTTCCTTGTGACCGCTGCCATGCTGCATCCCACCCGGTTGTTTTCCTCGACAGCCTTTGCTGCGTTATTCGCACTTCTCTGCATCACAGGGAAAGCTTTCGCGAATGATTCCGTCTCGTTCACTCGCGACATTCGTCCGATTCTCTCGGATGCGTGCTTCGCTTGCCACGGGCCGGACGAGGCGACGCGCGAAGCCGACCTCCGGCTTGATGTCGCGGAAGATGCGACTCTCAGCGGTGTGATCGTGCCTGGAAAACCGGATGCGAGTGCATTGTGGGAACGCATCACCACCTCCGACGCCGATGAAGTCATGCCACCGCCGGATTCGCACAAGGCACTCGATGAGTCGCAACGATTGTTGATTCGGCGCTGGATCGAGTCGGGTGCGGAGTACGAGCAGCATTGGTCGTTTGTTCCTCCAGTGAAGGCCGCTGTGCCTGAATCTGCTTTGCCGGGTGGCGATAATCCGATCGATGCATTCCTGCGATCTCGGATGTCGGCGCAAGGACTATCGCCAGCTCCGATCGCGGATCGGCCCACGTTAATTCGTCGGGTGACGCTCGATTTGACCGGATTGCCGCCGACGCCGGCCGAAGTCGAAGCCTTCGTTGCGGACGAGTCGAGCGACGCGTATGAAAAGTTAATCGACGAGTTGATGAATCGGGTGACCCATGCCGAACACATGGCACGCTATTGGCTCGACCTCGCCCGCTACGCGGATACGCACGGATTGCACCTCGATAACGAGCGATCGATGTGGCCCTACCGAGATTGGGTCGTGCGTGCGTTCCAGCAAAATTTACCGTTCGATGAATTCACTCGTTGGCAACTCGCCGGTGACTTACTCGAGAGCCCGACGCGAGAGCAATTGATCGCATCGGGGTTCAATCGCTGCAATGTTTCGACGAGTGAAGGCGGAAGCATCGACGCCGAGTGGATCTTTCGTTACGCCGTCGATCGCACCAGCACGACTGCGGAAGTCTGGATGGGGCTGACGGCCGGATGCGCCGTTTGTCATGACCACAAGTTCGATCCGATCTCCGCTCGCGACTTCTATTCGATGTACGCGTTCTTTCACAGCGCCGCGGACCCCGCGATGGACGGCAATCGAATCGATACGCCCCCCATTTTGAAGCTTTACACCGACGAACAACAAGCCGCTCTCGGATCTTTCGACAACCAGCTCGTGGCACTCGATACCGAGATCGAAGCGAAACTCGCGTCGATCGACTACATCGACCCCGCGACGTTGGATCCGAAGCCGGCGGTCGTCCAAACCGAATCGATCTGGTTCGAAGATTCATTTCCGACGGGTGCGAATGTTGGCGTCGCGGGAGCGGCGACGATGTTGGTGACGCGTGATGACGGACACGTCTACAGTGGCGAAGCGGCGCTGCGGCGGCAAGCGACCGGATTGGCCCAGGACCATTACAACAGCGGTGCGGCCGAGTTCATCGTTCCCGCAGACGGAAAGATTTTTGTTCATTGTTGGCTGCATCCTGCCGACATGCCCGCAGCCATCATGGTCCAATTCCACACCGACGGCTGGAAACACCGTGCCGTGTGGGGCGACGAAGCGAAGATCCCGTTCGGACAAGCGAACTCGCCCGAGAAAGTCTTGATGGGCGATCTACCCGTCTCCGGCCAATGGGTGCGACTCCGTATCGATGCGGCCAAGATGGGACTCGCGGCGGGCAACAAAATTCTTGGCTATGCGTTCACTCAATTTGGGGGAACGGTGACGTGGGACCATTTGGGTATCCAATCCAGCTCGGATCGGGCCAGTGACCCGGCATGGTCGTGGCAGGTTTGGAAGTCCAGCAACGGCGGCAAACTCATCGAGCGACTTCCCAAAAACTTGC
>JBBSJZ010000722.1:0-2836 GCA_038256795.1 Pirellulales bacterium
CCTTCCGGAATACGGAACACGTAAGAGCAACTCGCTTCCGGAAGATACTGGCTCCCAATTGGGCGTTGGAGCTTGAGGAACGACTGAGGCTGCAATCAAAGATCGCCCCAATCGTGCAACTTGCTCGACCATGCATCGAAGAATCTCAGCGTCTACATCGGTATCGATGACATAGTAGACGACGGGGTCAATTGGCTCAGTGACCGGCAAATAACGTTCTTTCATTCGATCTGTCGAGAAAGCCGGGTTGTAGCTACCGCCGCCGCCACCCTGGTCTTCGTTTCGCGGAACGTATTGCTTCATAAATGGCCGATTCACTGCTGAACTTGCACAGATCTTCCATGGCGCCGCCTCGAGAACCTCAAGTAGTTCGCGATAACGAGTTTCGTTTCCCAAACGGTGAAGCGTGGCAACCAACGCCTGAAAAACACGATCTGGATGCGGCGGCCATTCGGGTGAACGAAGTGTGTGGTCAGCCGCGTGATAGCTACCGTTCAAAAACTCAATTCGGATCGCAATCATTCGCCGACCCCCACGGCCAGCGACTTTGTGATGAGATCGATCAGCGGCTGCGATGGTTGCAGCTCAACGGTTTCACTGCCCCAGGGAATACCAGCCGCCACACAATCGGCGATCGCTTTCTTGGCGGATTCGGCCGCCTGAGTAGCGTCGGTAGTGATCTCGGATACCGAACCATCGGCACCGATAGCCTCGATGATGGGAATTGACTCGGGGACAAGATGACATCGCGAACGGAGGTAGATTCCATCGGAGAGAGTCCTGAGCAGCACGGCAATTCCAAGTTGCTCCAACGCGTTGTGCAGTGGCGTTGGATCAACGTCTCCGCATCGCAAGCTTCTAACTGCCGCCAATGACAGCGTCGCGGTCATGTCGTAGACGTCTGCGGTCACACCGCGTTCTTCGATTCCACTTGGGATCATTCCAAGCGGTAACTCACTCGGTTTGTTCGCCTTGCCACTGCCGTCCATCGAAAAGGGAAGACCATCACCGGTTTGACGATAGATCTTTACGGCGCTGCTCGCAGGAGTCGAATCAAACCGGCCGCCAACGGTCGAACAGGGGACAGAATGAATCGCTACGAGTTCCGACTGGAGGCAACGCGGGATCTTTACGCCTCCGTGCGATCGCGCCGAGAACCAACCACCTAGCAGCAGCATCGTTTGGTGCCATCGCGCCAAGCGTCGAACGTCAGACGTATTGCAAAGCAATGCCTGCCCAGGCTCGGACTGCATGTACGGCACTCCGCCGACAACGCAACTGCGAGCGATAGCGTCGGCACCGCGATGCGGCATCGTCAGAGTCGACTCGTGAAGTGGGTATCCGCCAACGTCGGCATGTACCACCGCTACCGAAAGCGGCAGCCCCTCCGCTCGTAGTGCTTCGAGAGACTTTTCAAACTGATTTGCCATGCATGCCACAGAGCCCACTAGCGTGCAATGAACGTCTTGGCCGCCTATTCGACGTTGGTGATGAGCAACCAGTACGTTGCCACGTCCGTCAACGTACGTCGGCGGTTGGACAAACGTGCCCTGACCACCAATGGGTTGAAGTCTTGCTCGTATGCGAATTGCAGCCTTTATTGTGGACTTTGACATGGCACCGTCGAGAAGGTTGAAGTGTGTAATCGTGCTTCAGTTCACGACCGGCCATTCTTCACGCCGTCGGGCATTGGGATTGGCTTCAAATCTAGGCGCATAGAGTGACTGGAAGAGCAAAATGAACATCGTCTGGACCCGCTACTAGCCGATCGCGCCGACGAAACCTTACCCAGACGAAGCCATTCACGCGTCGAACGTCGTGATAGAAACGGGGATTCAGCCCACGCTGAATCCCGTCGCCGCTAAAGTAACGACTGCAGACGGGGCCGTGTTGTCCAGAGAAGCTAGTTTTTCCAAACCGAGGACGGCAACGCGACATTTGCCGAGCTCCACTTGAGAATCGCACGCGTTGATCGCAAGAGTCGCCTCAGTAAAAAACAGGCCGATGGGACCACTGGTGAGCTGAGAGGCAAACACGGCGCAATCGACGTCGCCTGCCCGGACATGGATGTTACCGACGTTCGGCTGTGAGCGAAATCTGTCAGCGCCGATACAATTAGCAAATTCAGCTCGGCGCCAATTGTCTTTCATGACTGCGGTTGCAGACAATCGACGATGGCCGCAATGAGCTCCGTGTGATCGCGGCTGATGAGAGCCAAAGTCTGTCCATATAGCATTGACTCGTCAAATCTGGGGAACTGATTTCAGGAGTGCAGTCGCGGCATTCGGATCGCTTACGTCGATGACAGTCGAGTAACTCGCAAGTGCTCGAGATCCTTGCTCAAAAGTCCAGCCCGGGTCTTCAACCTCACCTTTCGATTGCTCTTTGCCAGCAGGACGAGCAATCAACGACACGCGATTAAGCATATTCCGATACTTTGCTTTGTCGAATTTCAGCAACGCAGATGTAACTGAGCTCTGAGCATCGGCAACAACACGCTGAAAGACCGTTTCTGGATGCCCCGGAGTACCGTAGCCGTAGTCAAAGCGAAGAGGGAGACGGGCTTCGCCAAATCGAACGGCAACCGTATCTCCGTGTCGGAATAAGGGACGATCGGCGATACCGGATTCACGGAACCGTTGCTCGGCCGATGCCTTCAGTTCGGCTCGCTCACCAGGTTCCGGCGACGGCTTGGGTTTGTCACGACATAGATCCACGATCAAAGCGAACGCCTGGCACAGTTCGAAAACCGTCTCGCCCAGATAGTCCATGCCATCAATTGACCCGTTTAACCGGCCATCGTTCAGTGTGAGCTCATGCACTTCCATGATTGCAG
>JBBSJZ010000723.1:0-2832 GCA_038256795.1 Pirellulales bacterium
GCGAACCCACAGTCTGTCTTGAATGTCAAATGAAAATACACAGCAAATTCGTTACCATGGACGATGGCTATACTTATTTCGCCTCGATGGATGAATGGAACGAAAAGCCGATTGGAACGAGATTGCCCTATTGGGGATCGCACTTCTGGCGATTGAAGGCGGATGAGCCAAGCAAGTTGGAGCATCTCAAGTCCGCACCGGAGGCCGTTATTGCGGTCAGTGGAGTTGGTCGCTACCTGTTTGCCTTGGGTTATTTTGATCATGTAGTCTATCGCTACGACACGATCGCGGGTGATTGGAATCGGCGTGTTGTAGGTTCGTTGGGAGGACACATTTCGCGCAACCTAATCTCTGATGAGCGAGGACACGTATTTGTGCCCCGTATTTCGTCAGCACCATCGAAAATCTTCGAAAAGGGTCCGGTCGCCGAGTTGGTCGAATTCGACAGCGAGTTAAACGAACTAGGTGCGACAGTGCTAAAATACTACCCGATTACCAAAGACGCGGAGTCGCACGGAATCACCGGATTCGCAAGCTTAAAGAATGGTGACATTGTGTTCCTGACTTCGAGTGGTTTCTTGTATCGGATATCTAGGAATACTTTGCCCGACAACGTTTCTCGCGAATCCACTGTCAAAGAGATTGGCTGGTTTAATGATTCTAAAGAAGCGTACATTGCATCGCTCTTCTCAATCGATGGCGAGCGATCTCTTGGGGGTGCAGTTGTGAGTCGTGATGGCTTGTCGGTGCAGTGGGCAACATTTGATCTCGAGTCCGGAGTGTCTGACACTAATCCACTAAAGATCACCAATCCTCCCGATCATGGTATGAAAAAAATCCTCGTGTATGGGTGCAACACACGCGATGATCGTGGACGTTGTTACATTGTGGGAGCCTATCAAACTTCCGACGGGTCGAGGCAGCTGCCATTATGCTTGCAATTGGAACTTGATTAGTATTATCTCGAACGATAAATTTATTATAAGTTAGGTCGATTTTGATTCATTCGGTAAGTGACGCTTCGACTCGAGTGATGAGGCGGTGGTTTGCAGCATCTGCGTTTCTCGCGACGTCGGCACTCATCTACGCTTCGATTGTCCCCATCACTCCACAAGTCGTTAGCTGGGCGGACGCGGTTTCAGCATTTTGGGCACTGCCATGGCTACAACTGGACGTCTATCGCCGGGCTGACTGGGTTGCCAATGCGTTAGTAGTAATCCCCGTGGGTTGGTTGATGGCAGCGACGATTGACTGGGGCCGAACTTCGCGATGGTGGCTTTTTTTATCGCTGCCATGGATCATCGTCGGATTATGTGCACTCGTGACTGGGATTGAGTTTCTCCAGGCTTGGTTTCCGCCAAGAACGCGATCTCTCAACGATGTTTTTGCGGGCTGTGTTGGTGCCACGATTGGGCCAGTTCTGTGGTTGATTTGTGGACGGTTCATCGTTGGTGCCGTGCTCGGAATCCGCCACGCGGTGCGCTCGCGCCAGCGGGTGATCTGGGGCCTAGTGATCTACGCAATCTTAAATTTGGGTTACTCCGCCATGCCCTTGGACTTGGTCTTGAGTCGTGGTGAGTGGGAGCAAAAACGCGAGTTGGGGCGTTTAATTTTTTGGCCGAGCGATTGGGACGCGGCGATGACCCGTGATTCGATGGTGTCTTGGGCGCTAGCAGCAATTCGTAGTGGAATTTTCGCATTCTTCGCAGCGCGAGCTCTCGGGACGGCTCGTGCGTTGCTGTTGGGCATTACCTTCGCATTGGCGTGCGAGGCGATCCAGGTTCCAATCTTCACGGGAAAGGCTTCGGTGTTTGATGCGGCTGCTGCAATTGTGGGGGTTGTCACTGGAGTCGTTCTAGCACTGTCGTGGCCACGAATTTCATGGCCGCTGCGTTATCCGGTGGTGTGGTTGGCGGGGGCTGCGTTATCGCTTGCGGCGGTGTTTATCGGCACGATCGTGCGGACAACGGGCCTCGTTTCAGACCCCTTGGAAATTGCCCGACGCTGGGATTCTTTCTGGGCGTGGCCGTTTGCCAAACACTACTACTTGAGTGAGTTTGAAGCTGTCAGCAACGTGCTCTCGAAACTGATTGTGTTCGCCGCCGTCGGTTTTTGCCTGAGGTCAGCGGCGATCCGCATACGTCCCACTTGGCGGCGACCGGTGGTATCGGCAGGAGTCGCGGCAGCGATGACCGTTGGCGCATTGATCGAAGTTAGTCAAGTGTACATGTTGCCCAACATTCCTGATGCGACGGACATTGTCCTCTATGCCGCCGGCCTCGCCTTGGGATACGCGGCGCAGTGGTTCGCGAATCCGATCGAAGCCGAGCACTCGGGCGTCGGACGAGGAAAAATTACCGGACTCAGCCAGTAAGATTGCTACTGCCTAGTTTTTCTCGTACTCGATCTGACCGGCGTCTCACCGAGTACGAGTGCCGTCTTGCCGGCCGAGTACGTGGACGAGAATGCGGAGTGTTGAAAAGACTTCACGACTTGGCTGGTTCTGGATGTGTATGCGCAGTTCCAGCACGAGCTGCAGGAAATTTCCGATCCTTTTAGGATCGGAGTATGCGGCTTTGGCGCTAGCCACCGGCCGTGCTCAATTTGCGGTTCAAGACCAACCAACCCCGAACCCGCCTAGGGCCCCTCACCCTCACCCTCTCCCCATCGAAGCCATGGGGAGAGGGGACACGAGCCGAAGTTGTTTTTGAGCCATCGCTGTCAGTGAGCGGCTTTGGCGCTAGCGACCGGCCTTGCTCAATGTGCGGTTCAAGAGCAACCGACCCCGATCCCGGCTAGGGCCCCTCACCCTAACCCTCTCCCCATCGAAGC
>JBBSJZ010000724.1:0-2829 GCA_038256795.1 Pirellulales bacterium
GGCGAAGAAACGAGCCAAAGTGCATGTCATCAATCACAAACACGTGCCTTCCGGGCATGCCCGGTTTTTTATCGGACCCTGCAAACGACGATTCGGCAGCGTGAAGCGTCTCCCACGACGAAACGATATTCGTTGCCGACTTGCGCACCTTCGACGAACACCTCCCACTATCCCGGGCCCTTGTGGATAAGTTCGTTCGCCTGAACGTCCCAGCCATTGAAGCTGTCGACAACGCTCACCGACGAAGCGAACGGTGTCCACGTGCGAAACCACGTCCATTGCCGTCGAGCGATACGCTTGTCCTCGAGTCGGCCAACGTCATGCGCTCGGGCCTTTTGAAGGCTCTTCCGACGAAGTTGCTTCGCTGGCAAGGCGTTCATCGAGGTGCTTGGCAAGCCGCTGTGCTAGACCGACCAAGGTCAAACTCGGATTCGCCGCTGGGATCGAAGGGTAAACCGACACGTCACAGCAATACAGATTGTCATACGCTTCGAACTTTAAATTCTCGTCGACGACGCCGCTTGCGTCACTCGAGCACCGAAGTGATCCACCGGCATGATGCACCGTCCCCTTGATCCCCTGGCTCCATTCAGTGTCGTGCCAAGCGTTTGACAAATGCCATGCAGGCACACCGAGCGAGGTCAGCACTTGATTGCGCACTTGCACAATCTCCTCTCGATACTCTTCTCGCGTCCTGTTCGGATGGATACAGATCGTGACTTTCTTTTTGGGGCCCATGCTCGTGATGTGGTTCTCGTCATTCAATTCACTATCGAAGATGAATTTCAGTTCCACGACCGTCTTTTGGTCGGAGGCTAAATCGGCCTGCTCCAGATCGTCATCCGAATGCCGCAAATCCCAGTATCGTGGATTGATCAACACTTCCATATGATAGGGATGGTTGACCGCACTGGCGTCCTTGTGCCGAATCAGCAACTTGGCATGACCATCTACCACGCCGAGCCAAGCGAGTTCACCTGTCGTCGGCAACTCATGTTTGTTGCTGTAAAAGTATGCGGGATGGTCGCTGAATCCCTTGCCAACGAGATAGTTCGGATCCGCTAGCTGGCTGTTCAAAGCGATTTTTGGCGATTCCACGGAGCCGCAGCACAGAATGATGTACTTGCCGGTGTACGTTCGCTCGGTCCGCGCAAGCAGGTCTTGGCAAACTACACCAGTCGCCTTGCCATCGGCGTGACGAATGTGCGTAATGAAATGGTGAAGCGCGACACGCAGATTCTGCTTCCCGGCGGGGTGGTTCTTGCCGAGGGAATCGAGGAGCAAATCCGCGGTTGAAAAGCACCCCGTCGATCGGGTCAAGACATTCTTGAGTGTGATCGTGCCGTTATCATTCTTGATATTGGGCTGGTGAAGCGACATCGGCAAATCGATGGTCTTCAACTCCTCCAGCGCCGAGTTGAGATGTCTGACGACGTCGTCCTGATACGGACCGAGTCGTTCACGTTTTCGCATCAATTTCTCGGCGCGATCATAGCCGGTTTTGGTTTCATCGTCCGTTGTCAGAAAGTAGTCCCGGATCGCACGCGGCCAAACATCGCGAAATTCCCAATCGGTCATCCGCGGAATTAGTCCTGACCAATAGACCGATCGGCCACCGAGACTGAATGTCACGCCACCATCGAACCAGTCAGTGCAGCCGTAGCGATAGTGTCCCAATCGATCGCGCTGGACCGGGCTAGCATCTTCTCGCGGCAACTCGTTCATATGAACGGGATATCGAATTCCCCCCGCTTCGATCACGAGGACGCGATGCCGTCGGTCGCTCAATGCATCCGCCAACACGCCGCCGCCCATACCTGAGCCGAGCACAATCACATCGTAGTGATCCGATTCGCGAGGGATGTGGCGCACCAGTCGCTGGTCAGACTCGGATTCGATGGAAACAAAGTTCTCGTACTGATGCGTGTATGCCGTTTCTGCCGTTTTGAATGTCAAATCGACGTCGTGGAAGGTTTTGTTCGGGTCCGCATCGGTGATTGTAAACGGATGCCCGTCGGCGATCGTACAGCGGTCAAGCACCAGAGAGGCTTCGAACGAAGTTGGATACTGGTCATACTCAAAAAGGTACTGCCAAACGCCGTGCTTGACGCGTCCGAACGTGCCGAAGATGTCACGCATCGTCCCATCGACGTTGGTTCGCACCGTCACCAAGTGAGCGGGGCGCCAACGATGGGTCCAAAATTCGACGACGTAGGCAAACACGATTTCGTTTTCTGAAAACTCAATCGCATCTTGTTTCCAACCCACCTTCAAATTATCTCCGACTTGCCAGATCTTGGAATCGATGAACAACTTAAAGTGGTAGTCGCCACCATAGATTTGGCGCGGAAGATCGAACTCCCAGTGATGAAGGCCGTTCACGACCGAGTGGTGACCTGGACGATCTGTTTTGAAGTCGTTCTCCACATCAGATCGCAACACAATCTGGTGCGTTCCGTCGTATTTTGCGGTTACGAATCGCAACCGACGGTCCGGTCCATCGACGAGTTCGCCCCTCAGACGCTTTTCCGCGTGCTCGGGCGGCTCTGGTCGTGGCTCCGAGAGTCCACTGTGATAAAGCCACTTGTCTTGGACAGCTTTGTTGACAAACGAACGTTCCATGCATCTTCTTCCAGGGAGTTCTGATGGGCGTTCGCTAATTTTAACGTCTCGGAGCAAGAGCTGTGTGGACACGCTACCGTAGAGAACACCGATCATTCGAAAATGGCCAGCACAAAAGCTGTTCGGGAAAGGTCCGTAAACTGAGTCGGAAAATGTTTGATTCAGGCAATGCTTCCTACGACACCGCTCACCAATTCATCGCCGTGA
>JBBSJZ010000725.1:0-2828 GCA_038256795.1 Pirellulales bacterium
AGCCAGGCCATCGCAACGGGGGGCCGACGAAATCGATCGCGACGTCCGTGCCCGGTATCGGTATCAGCGACAATTTGCCGGGTTTAGCGAAACAGATGCAGCACGTCGCGCTCGTGCGTTCGATGAAAACGCGCGAGGGCGACCACGGTCGCGCGACCCAGCTGATGCAAACGGGATATCGCCCGATGGGCGGCGCGGTTGAGTATCCAGTGCTCGGTTCGCTCGTGTCCCAGCGGCTTCAATCCTCGGATTCGCCGCTGCCTGGTTTTGTTTCGATTGCACCGTTCCGTTTCGGGAATCTTGGCAGCGGCTTTCTCGGTCCACGTTTCGCGCCGCTCGTCGTATCGGGCTCGAGCGACGATCCGACAGCACGAGCAAATTTGACGGTCGAAAATCTCGAGCCGATCGGCGCGGGGCGAGAGATGCTGGCCCAGCGCCAAGAATTGTTGAGCTTGATGCGCGGTGGCGTCGGCGCCGGTGCGGTTTCAGCCAACAAGCATTCGGCGGTTTACGACTCAGCCATGCGGATGGTGGAGACGCGCGGGGAGGGCGCTTTCGACCTGGACGAGGAACCGACGCCGCTGCGAGATGCGTACGGCCGTAATCGATTCGGCCAAGGATGTTTGTTGGCCCGCCGCTTGGTCCAGCGTGGCGTCCCGTTCGTCGAAGTGTCACTCGATACGAGTGGCGCGGCGAGCTGGGATTCACACCTGAATAATTTCACCACGGTGAAAGCAATGTGCGCGACACTCGATCCAGCCTGGTCGACGTTGATCACCGATTTGCGAGATCGAGGCATGCTCGAGTCGACGCTCGTCGTGTGGATGGGCGAGTTCGGTCGGACACCCAAGATCAATGCGAGCACGGGACGCGATCACTTCCCGGACGCGTGGAGTTTGGCGTTGGCGGGTGCGGGTATCTCCGGCGGCCAAGTGGTCGGGGCGACGACGCCGGATGCGATGGAAGTAAAGGATCGGCCGGTGAGCGCCGCAGACTTATTCGCCACCGTGCTCGAAGCGATCGGCATCGATTCCTCAGCGAGCAACCAAATGGGTGACCGACCGATTCCGATCATCGATGACGGCGGTGTCGCGATCAAGGAGCTCGTGGGATGAAGGTCTCCGCGATCCGAGCGTTTGGCAATGGCTCGAGGTTTGCTTCACGATTGTTACACGGGCACCTGACCGAAGCCCTCTCCCCACGAAGGCTAGGGAGAGGTGACAAGGCGGAAAGGATTATCGGACTGTCGCTTAGGAAAGGTTTCCTGCTTGGCCTTGGTTTGCTGCTCGGGCAAGGCATGGCGCTCGGTCAGTCGGTGACTCACGGAGATGATCCAGGCCAGCACGACATGCTGCTGCTCTTGCCCGAAGGGCCGTTGCATTTGCGGATCAAGATCACGGATTCCGGCAAGCCGCTCGATCGATTGCGATCCGATTATTTACGATCGCTCGTTGCATCGCTCGATACCGACAACGACGGAAAGCTGAGTCGCACCGAAACGACCAAGCATCCGTTGTTCGTCAGCGGTCGGCGGTTCGAGGGGAACAAATTTTTAGATTCGCTGCGGACGCGAAAGCCCTACACGGATCAAGAGATCGAATTGGCGGTCGATCGTGCGGCGGGCCAATTCGTGACCTATCGGCAAAACGATGCGCTCGCCGATCAAGATCTAAGTGTGTTTCGCGTGCTCGACAATGATGAGTCGGGCTTGATCGATCGAGTCGAGATGCGAATGGCACCGTCGCGGGTGGCCCAGCGCGATCTTGACTTTGATGAGTGCGTGACGTTCGACGAATTTCTCCTCAGTTCTACTCCGGCCATGGCGGATTTCGTGGTCAGCACGCTCGATCAAGAACCCCCTGGCTCGGTTCACTCCGAGTTGCTGCGCGATGCTGCGGAGCCGATCTTGGCTGCACGTCTGGTCCGTCGCTACGACACGAATCGCGACGCACACCTGACGGCCGACGAATTGAATTGGGCCGCGGACAAGATCGCGGCATTGGACTCCGACGACGACGAGAAACTGAGTATGCAAGAACTCGGCGGGATAGCGGCGGCGACGCCGGATTTAGGGCTGGAGATTGATTTGAGCCAATCATTAGCCACGGCGATGCGAGTCGTCGGTGCGATTCCAGACGGTTGCGAGATCGCGCGTGCGGACCTGGTGCGACTGACGCGTGGTTCGCAATCACTCAGCGTCGGTTATCGACATCGTGATCCCATGAGCGAGGCCCAGACGAACGCAGCAGCGACATTCAATGCGATCGACGTCGACACCAACGGATACCTGGATCGCGACGAGATCGCGGATCATCAACGATTCGAACGTTACCTGTTCGATGCGATGGATCGTGATGATGATGGTCGCGTGTTCTCCGAAGAAATGTTGGCGTACGTGAAAGACTACACTGAGCCCGCTTCGACGACTTGCCAAGTGACGTTGATGGACACGGGCAACGGAATCTTCCAAATGCTTGACGCCAACGCTGATGGTCGCATTTCGATCCGCGAGCTGAGGCAATGCGAAGAACAATTGCTGAGCGTCGCGAAGGGCGAGGTGGCCATCAATCCATCAAAATTGACGAAGTCATATCGGATCGAGATCCAACGCGGTGGGGTGAGTTTGTTCGGCCGCGTCGATCGTCCTTCCGCAGATGCACCCGAAGCCATCCTCAAACCGCCTTCGGGTCCGATGTGGTTCCAGCGGATGGATCGAAACAGTGATGGGGATTTGACTTGGGATGAGTTTCTTGGACCCCGAGACGTTTTTCATCAGTTGGATCGCGATCACGATGATTTGATCGACGAGAGCGAAGCCACCGCGGCAT
>JBBSJZ010000726.1:0-2819 GCA_038256795.1 Pirellulales bacterium
CTGCGCGAGCTCGGCATCACCTTTCCAGCGACGACGCGGCACCGCGTCGATTTAGCGGATGGCGATGCGATCGTTCTTCATGACGATGTGCCGGCGGGCTGGAGGGACGACGGTTTATCGGTGCTGCTCGTTCACGGGTTGTGCGGCTGTCACGCGAGCCCTTACATGTTGCGGTTCGCCGCATCACTTCAAGCGATCGGCGTGCGAACATTGCGGATGGACATGCGCGGCTGCGGCGCGGCGCTCGATTTGGCTCGCAACGTCACCCACGCCGGTCGCAGCGACGATTGTTTGGCGGCACTCGGCGCGATGGTGCGGCTCGCGCCCCATTCGACCCTGGGGGTGGTCGGCGTATCGCTGGGCGGTAACCAATTGCTGCGAGCGGTCGGCCGGGTGAGTGCCGGGCTGGATCCGCCGCCAGACGGGTGGCCGCGATTGCGGTTCGCGGTCGCGGTATCGCCGCCGATCGATTTGGGGCGCTGCAGCGAGCGGATGCAGCGTTGGCGATTGCGACCGTACAATCGCCACTTTATCGACCACTTGCTGCGGCGGATTCCGCAAGCGATCGCCGAGCGTGAAGATTTCCGAGCGGCGATCGCGCTGCGTCGGCCAAGGACTTTGTGGGAGTTTGACGAGGCGATTACGGCGCCACTGAGCGGATTCGCGGACGCGTCGAGCTATTACCGCGAGTCTTCGGCCACGCGAGTGTTGGCCGCTAACCAGATCCCGACGCTGGTGATCGCGGCGCATGACGATCCGATCGTGCCGATCGAGTGCTTCACCGACATCGTGGGTGAGTTGCCAAGCAGCACTCGATTGCTTTTGCCGCGCCGGGGCGGCCACGCCGGTTTCGTCGGCCGACGCGGCGAGTCGTGGCTAGAAACAGTCCTGGTGGACTGGGTGCAGGGCTGGAAAGCGACTACTTAACGGTAGTCCAAACGGGTGTTGGTTCGATCGAGTCGGCGACGGGACCGCCAGCGTCCTTGCGACCACTGCCCTCAAAGCGGCTGATCAGCTCGACGCTCATGTCGTGATCACACTCGATTTGGCAACTGAGCCGGATACCGGGATCGGTGATCCCGCGGGCGGCGAGCGTGTCCTTTTCGGCTTGGGTCATCTTGTCGGGTTCACCATCGTGAAATTGGACGCGGCAGGTGGTGCAGCGAGACTGGCCGCCACAGGCATGAAGCTGGTCCGTCTTGGCGTCCTGGACCAATGCGGAAGTCAATCGTTTGCCAGCGGCGATCTCAAACTCGCCAACGTTTTGGACGGTTAATTTAGGCATCACTTTACTCGTGGTGGGCCAGCTTCGGGGCTGGTCGGGAAATGAAAATATCGATGAACGCAGCGGTGACGGCTAAGCACCTTCGCCAAGACCCGCTGGGCCGGTTATAGTGGCGGACTTCGCTTCTGGGCAACCGCTACGCGGTTTTCAGCGACGTTTTAGTACTTGCACGACGAGGGATCACGCTAGCAATGGCGTGGAATGCGGTTATGGATTTGATGTCGAAGGATGCGAGTCAGGCGTTTGGGTTGTACGTGAACGAGTCGATCGAGCACTTGGTGGACTCGCACGACGACTATCTCGACAAACGTGCCGCCATGTTTTCGGTCGACCAACCGTCGCTTTCCCAGGACACGGGATCGCTCGTGTTCGAGTTCAAAATCGTCGGCAATCGCCAAACCCCGGTGGTAACGTCGATCGAGATTTCGGCAATGCCCGAGGAAAATCCCGCCGATGAGTTCGAGCGTTCGCCGGAATCGTTGGACATCGCCTTGCAAGCCGTGCCCAAGTGCGGATGCATCCAATTCTCTCGTGACCAACGGTGTCCTCATTCGCTCGCGGCCGCTTGGTGGTTGCAAGAACAACTCGGTCGCCGCAATGTGACGGATGTCCTCGAGTTCTTCTCGTCCCTCAAACTCGATGCGTACGCGGCCGGTCGCGACCTCGTCAATGAATTGATCTCACTCACCACGGCTGCGAAACAAGACGCGCCAGCCGTGGAAGTCACGCAATTGCAATGGCGAATCGGACTTGCCGGATCACGCTACCATTGCCCCCTCTCGATCACGGCCTACGAACAAAAACCACGCAAGAACGGCAAGGGATGGACCAAGGGCCGTGAAGTCCGCAGCTACGATTTGCTCCGCCGCGACTTCTCGGGACATCCGGTCGACAGCCGCATCGCGGCGCTCGTGGCGACGCCGAGCTACAGCTTCGATGACGACCATTACTGTGAATTCGAAGCGCTGCGATTGCTCGTCGGGCATCCCAATGTTGCCTGGGACGATACCGATGTCGCACTCGTGACGGTTTATACCTCGGAGATCACGCTCGGGCTCGTCGCCGTCGAAGCCTCGGAATCGCTTCACGCCAGCGACGATTCGCTCGCCGACGAGAGCGAACCGTCCGCCGACGACGTGGCCGATCACTCCACCAGCGGCGATGGCAAGGGTCGCCGGACGACGCGATTTCGCCCCGTCGTCGGCGTCTCGGGTTTGCGCATCAATCCGCATGAGTGCAACGTGGTAATGGGGCACGCCAGTCCGGCCGAGCCGCTCGTGATCATCGCGGACCAAAAGCGAGATCGAATCGTGATTTGCGAACTGCGAGATGCTCGGGCGACACGGTTGATCCAGCATCTGTTTCGCAGCGATCTTGCCGAAGTGCTCTTGGATGCGGACGCGGCAAGTCGCTTGGTGCTGGCGAGTGCGGCCGTCAATTCACTCATTCACGTCGACTTGCCGGACCAGTTGGCCGGACCGGTCCAGGACGTGACGGCGGAGTTGATCTTGGAGCTTCGTCCGCGCGTCGGTGC
>JBBSJZ010000727.1:0-2811 GCA_038256795.1 Pirellulales bacterium
AGCGGCTGTGATGCGTCGCGAGGTAGCTCTTGTACTGTTCCGCGTGGCAGCCCGCACAAACGGCAGTGCCCGTGTAGCCGTCCGGTAGCTTGGGCTTGTCCGTGAGCGTCGCGAAGCGAGATGCAACAACGGGCTCATTCGCGAACTCTCGGGCCGCTTGGTTGACACTTTTCGCATCAACCGGCGGCGCCTTGAGTCTCGGTGTCTCCACCACGGGCTGCATCGGTTCCGTTTTGAATACGATGGTCGCGGCGACGGATACGATCGCGATCAACAAGCCAACAGCGATGATCCCGCGAGTGTTCATGGTTGCAGCAACTTCGCGGCTTCACGCCGCATTCGCGCAACGAGTTCTCGTTGGGCAGGATCGAGCGGTGCTAGCTTCGAAAACAATCGAGCCGATCGCAACAGCGACTCGGCGGCCAATGCTCGATCGTCCTCATCGCTCGCCAGTGGAGGTTGATTCACCAGCGCGTCTTCCGTATCGGGAACGTTGGCATCGAGCGTTTTCGTATCGAGCACACTACCGTCGAGCACACTACCGTCGAGCACGCTGCCGCGGCGTTGAATGATTTGAAGCATCTCGTCCAGTACCGGGTCACCGTTTCCCCGCGTCACATTTCCTTGAAGTGCTTGTTGGATCGACTCACGTGTGCGTTGGGGGTCTGGAGCATTCCCCAAATCGGGGTGTGGCTGGAGTGTCGGTAGCTCACTGGGCATTGCGGGCGGGACCAGGGGGGGTTGTGCGTTGCCGATCACCGCCGCGATGGCAACACTCGCCACCGCGATAACCACCATGCAAGTACCGAGGATTTTGTTCATGCTACTTTGCCATTTCGGTGAATCGTGATTCTCGCACGACCGTCACTTTAATTTCGCCGGGGTAGGTTAGTTCCTGCTCAAACGCTTTGGCAATATTACGGCAAATCACCGCCGCTTGCTCGTCATCGGTCCGGTCGCTCGCCACGATGACTCGCAGCTCGCGACCGGCTGAGATCGCGAATGCCTGGGAGACACCGTCGAAACGGTGGGCAATCGATTCGAGTTCCTCCATGCGTTTGATGTATCGCTCCAAACTTTCGCGACGAGCCCCTGGTCGGCTGGCACTGCAGGCATCCGCGGTCGCGACGAGCATCGTGTAGGGATACTCGGTGACAATCTCGTCGTGGTGTCCAAGCGCCGCGTGGACGACTTCGGGACCCTCATTGCTTCTTCTCAGCAAATCCGCGCCGATCTTGGGGTGACCGCCTTCGAGTTCATGATCCGCCGCCTTGCCGATATCGTGTAGCAACCCGCATCTCCGCGCGAGATCACCATTGAGTCCGATCATCTCGGCGATGAGCCCCGTGACGAAAGCGACTTCGACGCTGTGACGCAGCACATTCTGGCTGTAGGACGTGCGGAAGTGCAATCGTCCCAGCATCATCAAGATCTTCTCGCTCAGGCCCGGCACATTGACTTCGTCCGCCGCCTCACGCCCCTTCTTGAGCATGAACGCGTCGATGTCCTTGGTCACTTGCTCAACGACCTCTTCGATTCGTGTCGGGTGGATGCGTCCGTCATGGATCAACTGACCGAGCGATTGCCGCGCGATCTCGCGGCGCACGGGGTCGAACCCACTAACGATCACCACGCCCGGGGTATCGTCAATGATCACGTCAACACCGGTCGCCTTTTCAAAGGCGCGAATGTTGCGTCCTTCGCGGCCGATGATGCGACCCTTCATGTCATCCGTCGGCACGTCCACCGTACTCGTCGTCGACTCGGCTGTGTGCGCCGCCGCGTACCGCTGGATGGCGGTGAGCAGCATTTCGCGAGCTTGGCTCTGGACGACTTCGCTCAAGTGCTTTTGATGCTTGATCAGCACCGAACCGACCTCGTGATCGAGATCGTTCTGCAACGATAGCATTAATTGCGTCTTCGCATCTTCGCGACTCATCCCGCTGGCTTGCTCGAGCACTCGCAATTGATCCTTGAGCGTCTTGTCGAGCACGGTGCGTTGATCGGCCAGTCCCCGAATTTGCGTCGCCAGTCGCGTTTGGCTGCTCTCGAGTCCGCGTTGCTGCTTGCGCAGTGCCTCATCTTGCTGGCGCAAGAGATCGTCGCGGCGGTCGAGCGATTGCTCCCGCTGCAGTTGGATCTTGCGGGCGGAGGCGATCTCTTGGTCAGCTTCAGCTTTCGCGGCCAGCGCCGCTTCTCGTCCGTGGACGAGCAAGGTGGCACGCTCCGTTTCGCCCTTCTGGCGAGCTGCGTCGATTAATTGCTCAGTCTGGCGGCGGATGTCGTCTTCACGCGATTTCTCAACTCGTTTGAGACCAAAATAGGAGGCGGCAGCACCGATCATCAGGGCGATCAGCGATAAGAGTGTGGTTTCCAATGTCATGTCCTCGGTATCGAGGACGCCAAAACCAAACCATGGGCGTCACGGGCCAGCGGCGAAGCACCCACTCGTCTTGCGAGCTGAGTGCTTCTAAAGATGCCGCGTCGCCAACCCACAACCCACCAATACGGGTGCCGGAAGCGCGCGAGCCAAGATCGTTATTGCTCACGCGCGCTAAGGAATTGACGGGCAGCGTCGTGCCGCCAGCCATCCAAAAGACGATTGAGCCGAAAAGCGTCCACATCTTGCGATTAGCCGTCCCGAGGGAAGTGCGACGCAAACCGGATCGTTGCGAGTGCAAGGCGATCGACGCCCCGACCGGTTCACGGATGATTCTGTTGTCCAGAGTCGTGGGGTAGTTGGGAATAAATTTAAGAAACCCAGCCAACGCCCAAATAGGCACAACCCCGGGCGTGCCCCCCAAAACAAAT
>JBBSJZ010000728.1:0-2800 GCA_038256795.1 Pirellulales bacterium
CCGTTCCATCACGAAACGCGGATCGTTGGGCCAACGTTGTTCGCATTCCTGCATCGCTGCATACGCGGCCGGTACATCCCCACTCCATTCTTTGGCAAATGCAAGTAGCACATGCCGTGTTTTTTTCTCGTTCTCTACAGACGGCGAATCGCTTGGTAGAAGTGCAACGTCGGTTTCCCAGTGCTGCATCATTTGCTGCCGCGTGATCGCATTTTCCGCCCACTTTAAACGCTGATGCAGGAGAGCCGCGAAGTCGCCATCGAGTAAATCGTTCCAGAGCGGCAAAGCGGGCTCGCGGGACTTGTCATTCGGGCTGGCCAGCGTCATCCCAACGCTGCGTTGACTGCGTGGCGACAGGGTTAAGCCGTGAGTCTCGTCGGCGTCTTGGTAAGACTGGATGGCGATGGCGACATCGATCAAGTGATCGCGAGCTTGTCGAGACACCTTGGGCGTTGTCGCAGCATTGGCGATCGACAGGGCCACCTCGGAACGCTGGGCAGCGGACAGTGACTCGCACCAGACGAGCAACAATTTTCGGGATCGATCGGCCAGTTCGTCCACCCAGTGGGGGTCATTCAATTCACTGATTAGACGCAGTGCTCGAATCAAGCCGTTTGCCGCTCGAGTTCCACTCATGATTTGCGTCGCGATCCGCTTTGCGTCGTCGTCACGTCGTGCGAATTGGTACTCGGCGTAGAGCTGGGCGGTGAACGTCGATGCTGCTGGTGAGGACGCGAACGGCTCGTCATTGAGCGCCGCTTGCAAGAGCGTGAATTGATCATCCGTGAGCGGAGGCAGCGTTGTGTCGTTCGGACCCAAGCGTCTTCTTTGCACAGCCCGCAGCGTCATGAAGCGAGCCAGCAACAGTGGTCGTCTCGCGATATCGAGTTCAGCCAATTGCCAAATCACCGAGCGGAACTCCGCAAACCCATCATCGCTTTGGCTCAGTCGTCCCTGGATCGTCGCGATGGCCGACTCAGCAACGGTCGCATCGAACGCATCCCAAAGTGCTTCAAGTTTTGCGACCGGGACTCGCGACGGATCGTGTCTCCGGGCCAACGCGTAGTATCCTTCGACACCCTCCTTGAACTTTCCATGATCGCTTGTGACCAGCAATCGTAGTGCAACGGCTTGGGTACGCGCATCGCGACCATCGCGGATGACGATCCCGCCGACGCCCTGATAGCCCCGTGAAATGTGACGGGCGAGGGGAGCATCAATGAGCGAATAGTACTGCATGAAGTCGCGGTCGCTAATGAGTGCTTGTGTGGCAGCGGTTGCGAGCTGAGTGGACGGCATTGCCGGCGGAACCGACGCCCGGGTCAGCTCGAGTGCTTCGATCGCATCGAGTTCCTCCAGTGCAGCGTCATGCCGTTGTTCGACGGCCAACATCGCGGCCAAACGGATACGGATGTCCCACGCGTCGGGACTATTCACGAGAATCGCTTCGCAAAGTTTGATCGCGAGTTCACGATCGCGATCGGTGATCGCGCGGTCGATACGCTCAAGGATCATTGCCGGGTCGCGGATCGATACGATCGCCTCGATCTCCGCTTGACGACCTTGGCCGGTTTCCCACTTCACCAGCAAATCGAACAATCGGGCTCGATTTACGGCGCTATCGTCGAGCGAGGTGAGTTGCTTTTGGTAGTCGACCGCCTCTCGCTTCTGGCCAGCGAGTTCACACACGCTCACGAGCTCTTCGAGCAGTTCCGCATCCCGCGGATGGTCGGTAACGATCGCTGTGAGGATTGCCAGCGCCCCACCGATATCGTTGACGTGGCGATGCGCGGCGGCTTCGAGCAGCATCAATTGCCGCCGCGTCGAGGCATCGCGTTGACGATCGTGCAACCGGTCCGCGAGTGTCGTGAATTCGCCGCCGCGTTCATACAGCGTCGCAAGCTCCTTCACATGTTCCGTTTGTTCATCCATCGTGGTCGCATCGTCGAGCAATTGCCAGCGGATGGCGATCGCTTCGGCGGTGCGATAGTTCATGGCCAATCGTGTCGCCAAGTCACGGCGCAAGTCGGCATCGCGCGGCGCAAACGCCAGTGCACGGCGCAGCGTCACGATGCCCTCCTGGGTTCGCTCGAGCTCGAAGCACTGCTGGGCGTAAAGACGGTAGGTTTCTGGATTCGCGGGCTGGGCCAAAATCATTTCGCGAGTCGTCGCCAGCGCAGCATCGTGATCCTTCATCGACATTTGCGCTTCCGCTATTTGGCGACGGTAAGTGTTGGCGAATTGCGGCACTCGATCGACGAGTCGACGATAAAACGTGATGGCTGCGCCGAAGTCGAGGCGATCACGGCACAACTCGGCGGCGAGCGATATCGAGGCGACGTCGCCGGCGTCACTCGCGATCGCGGCGCGCGCGGCGTCGAGTGCCTCGGCGGGTTTCGCATCGGCCTTGAGCAACATCGCCAGCCGCCGATGATTCGTCGCCGTGGGTGACGCCGCCACCGTGGCCCGAGCTTCGTTGATCCGTGCGGCAAGCATTTTCCCAGCGACGTAGACGTCGACGCGGGCCAGCCAAACTTGCTCGCTCTCTTCGGCGGTCAAGGTCGCTTGTTCGGCTGCGGCGAGTTGCTCGAGTGACTCGTCGTAACGTTCCGCACGGCTGAGCAGCGTCGCGTAGCGAAGTCGATCGGCGAGCGTCGGGTCGAGCTGGATCGCGCGGGCAAACACCTCGATCGCTGCTTCGCGATGTTCGAAGGCGTTCAACACCTCGGCGAGTCGTGTCAAGTTCTCGCGCGAGTCTCGGGGCGCCGCCGCGATCTCGCGCCACACCGCGAGTGCTTCC
>JBBSJZ010000729.1:0-2796 GCA_038256795.1 Pirellulales bacterium
ACGCAATACTGAGTATGCCCATCAGCAAGACGGATTGAGCGGGCGTTAGCGGTGTGGCAACCGCGAGCGCCAGACCGGTCAACGACATCACGACGGCCATCCGGAACAGATGAAACAAGGTGAAGCTGGCACTGCCAAATAATCGCACGCCGGGACTGAATCGCTTCTCCAGGTACTCATACGCGCTGGTCGCATCGATCCTTCGATAAAACGGCATCACCACGAAGACCGAGAGTACCGCGACGACTGGAATCATCAGATTGCCGATCGCATACACCCAATCCTGGGCAAACGATTTGGAGGGGATGCCCGTAAAAGTCAGCGAACTAAGCATGGTGGCGAAAATGCTGCAACCGGCTGCCCACCAGGGAATCGCTTGGCCGCCTCGGAAGAAGTCATCCGTGCTCTTGCTCTTGTTGGTGAAGTACACACCCACGCCGACCATCGCCAACAAATAGCCAAACAACACGATGTAATTGACTGCGCCGAAGTCGCTGGCTGCGCTGATTGGTGTGACACGATACACCTGGGGCGTTCGAACTCGGGGGCGAACCTCTCCACTGGGAATGACGATCGAGTCGTCCCACTTGACCGCAATCGTGGTGACGTGATTTTGGGGTGTCGGTCCAGCTTCGATCCAGGTGTTGGTGATCGTGTGATACGCCAGCGATTGTTTGATGAAGCCGGGGTGATCGTCCTTGAGCTGATTGCCTTGGAAAAATAGTGAACCGTCCGCGCCGCCCAGGACCAAGATGTGGCTTTGCCCCCATCCCATCGCGGTGCCAGCCATCACGCATCGCGGCACCTGCTTTCGCTCCCGCCACTGCCCCGTCGCGGGCGTGTATTCCCAAACGTCTTGGAGGAATTCGACGTTCATCGCGTCGGAGCCTTGCTGGCGCCTACCACCGATCACGTAAACGCAGTCGTTGTACCCGTTGTGCTGCTCGACGGTTAAGTTGAAAGCACGCGAGGGACCTGGCCACGACGTGAGCTGCTTCCAGACAAACTCGTCGGGCTGGGCTCTCTTTGACAAATCGAGTGACCACAAGTTCGTCATCGCACTGTCGAGTGACAGGTCGCTCTGTCCGCCTGCGACGTAGATCACATTGCCGACCATCGCCGCCGCGGCGTAAGCACAGGGTCTGGGCAACCGTGGAAACACTTCTCGGGTGACCCTCTCCGTGTTCACGTCCCACCGCAGCAGGAAGACCTCGTCGAAGGTATCGGTTGCATCATTTCCGCCCATGCAGACGACGCCCTCGGAGGTCGAGATGGCTGCACCGTAGGCGATCGGTTGGGCGAGCTTGCCGCCGTCTTTCCAGACGAAGTCATCACCCCGCTTGGTCAGTACAAAAATTCGATCGTGCCAAACCTTGTCGTCATGCTCCCAGACCGGCTCGGGGAAGTTGGTGCCGCCAGCAACCATCAACGCGTCGTTGTGGACTCCCGCAAACGCACCGGCGAAACCGAGTGCATCGGGAATTGGCGGCAGTTGTTCCCAGTTCAGCAGCGCCGACTCTTTGGGATCCGCCGCCGACAACGTTGCCGCGAAAAGAGTGCCCAGCAAGACGAGCGAGATTGGCACCGATGAAAGCAGACGGGCCGTCATCGGGATCGCACAGGGGCCGATGTCGTCAACGGCTGTCGTCCGTACATCCAGCGGTCACTCGTCGGAAAACCGATCGCGTCGAGTTGCGTTTGCAGGGTGCTAATGTCCTCGCGGGACAATCGCCCCTGAGGCAACCGACAGCCACCCAAATCGAATCCCTTGATGCCCAGCACCGCTTTCATGGCGGAGTGAAACGGGAAGTGGTTCAGCGTGCGAATCATGCCGACGGATAGTGATTGCAATCGTCGGGCTGCAGCCACATCGCCGCCTTCGAACGCATCAATCAATTGGCGATACAGGGGCGCCGCAAGGTTATAGGTGCTGCCGATCGCGGCACGAGCACCGGTGGCCAGCGCACCCAGCAGCATTTCGTCGCAGCCCCAGACGACATCAAAACGTCCGTTTTCAAGCTCCAGGCATTGCTGGAACTCATGCAGCTTGGTGTCGGTGTACTTGAGACCGACAAGACTGGGAATTCGCTGGCCCGCACGCTGGAGGAACTCAACCATGTCCAAGGTTGAGCCGGTTAATGCTGGAATGTGGTAATAGTAAAACGGCAGCTCCGGCGCGCCACTCGCAACTTCAGCCATGCAATCGACCAGCGTGTTCATGTCATTGACTCGGAAGTACGACGGACAAGTCGCTGAGACGCAGCTCGCACCAATTTGTTGGGCGTGTGCAGCCAGTTGCCTCGCTTCGGCAAGGCTGTTGTGCCCCACCTGAACGATGACGGGGACGCGGCCGTGCACCGACTCAACATAGGCCTCCGCAACTCGGCGCCGTTCAGGACTGCTCAGCGACATGCCCTCGCCGGTGCTTCCGCAAACATACAGACCGCTGACACCGTGCTCGATCAGCCACTGGGTCATCGGCTCGATCGGCCCCGTATCGAGCTCACCATCGTTGGTGAGCGGCGTGTAGGTTGCGGCAATCAGACCGCTCAGTTTTTTGTGATTCATGAATCCATCATTTCCCGTGGTGATTCCTGGTTGCCGTGGGCATCGGACAGTGCATCGAGCGAGAAGCGGACGAAGCGAATTTCCCGGATGCCCGATTCATACAGGACGCCGAGGCTGCCATCCTTGAGAATGGTGATTTCGGAGTAGCCGGATGACTCGCTGGCGATCACCTTTCCCGCACTCCGACTCGCGCCGTTATGATAGCTGATTCGAACGGCCAGGTTTTTA
>JBBSJZ010000730.1:0-2776 GCA_038256795.1 Pirellulales bacterium
GCGATACTTGACGGCACCGAAATACCTCAGCCACACTGCGGCCGTTCAGGCACTCAATGCATTCTCAGAAAAGTTGCAAGCCGACAGCAACCGAATCGAGCAACTCGAAAGGGCGCTGCTTGAATCAATCAGCGAACATCCTGTCGGCAACCGAAAACCGAGAGTTCACCCACGAGAAATCAAGCGCCGCCCCAAACCATACAAGTTCATGAATCGTCCCTGTCACGCCGCTCGAAGATCAGCAGCGTGAATAACTTACGGCTTAACCGCGCGGCATTCATTTCAGAGATAATACTTTTCGAGTCTTTGTTTCGATCACTCGATTATGGTCGTTACCATGCCGAACATACCCGGCTGGAGCTTGCCGTCATGCTCGTCGACTGCCGCTTCGACCCGCAACGTTCGTGTTCGGCTATCGAGTTGTCCGGTCGTGCGCTTGATTTGTCCGGTGAAGACATGCGATTTCATCGAGTCAAGCCGAAGCTCGACTTTCTGGCCAAGCTTGATCAAGTTCGCACTCGATTCGGGAACATCAAAAATGATGCGGAATTTGTCGACTCGATTGAGAGTAAATAGCGGTTCGCCCTTGGCATCCGCCGCCGACATCACAAAATCGCCTGGGTCGATTCCTCGCTGTGATATCCTTCCTTCGAACGGAGCCCGGATCGTGGCGTACTCCATCAAGGCGACGGTTTGAGCCAGTGCGGCCTCGGCAACTCTGCTTTGCGATTGGGCAAAAACGAGGTCGGCTTCCGCTAGTTTCAAGTCGGCGTCAGCGACCTGAATACCCGATCGGACCGAGACTGCATGTGATTGAGCCGACTGAACGTCCGCCTGAGTGCTTGACATGGAAGCCTTCGCCGAACGTAACTGCTGTTGCTTCTCTTCCTGCAGCCCTTCGGTGACGGCACGTGAACTGACCAACCGGGTGATTCGCGAGAATTCACTCTCGGCAAATGCGATGTCCGCACTGCGCATCTCAAGCTGAGCCTTGGCAGCGACGACCTGCGACTCCGCAGCCGAAGCACTCGCCTTGGCCGCAGCAATTTTTGCTGTAGCAGACGTGACGCCGGCGTCCGCTTGACGAATCGCGGCTTTGGATTTTTCGACTAGCGCTTCTTTCTGAAGAAGTTCCTGCTTCATTTCCGGAATCGAAAGCTCCGCGAGAATTTGGCCCTTCTTGACCTCGTCACCAATGTCGACATGAACGGTGGAAACGAAACCTGATGCCTTGGCTACGATATTGGCACGTTCATAAGGTTCGACGTGAGCCGGTTGGCGGAGCGTCGCATCCCTGGAAAATGCGTCCTCGGCCCAAACATTACCAGCGGTTAGTGCGAAAACCGCAAACAGAGTGAGATGGTGAGAGCGAACGGGCATTTGGGGAAAACCTCATTGAAAAAATTAAATTGTTGGTTGAGTAGGGCCTGAACAGAATCGGTTCAGAACGCTGACACAGGTACCGGCTCTTTTCCTGGTTTCCCATGACCTTTGAAGATCACGTAAAGACTGGGAACAACGAAGATCGTCAGCACCGTTGAAGCGGCGAGTCCGCCAATGACGGCGCGAGCAAGCGGCATCGTCGGATCGCCTTCATGTAGCGCCAGCGGGATCAGGCCAAAGACCATCGCGAGCGCCGTCATCATGATGGGACGCAAGCGAACCGAGCCGGCTTCGATCGCCGCATCGTATGGCGAGCGACCTTCTTCACACAGTCGGTTCGCAAACTCGACCAATAGAATCGAGTTGGTCACCGCGATGCCAATCATGAACACGCCACCCATCAACGATTGAATATTAAACGTGGTGCTGGTGGCCCACAGGATGCCAAGAACACCGATGATTCCCAACGGTACCGCAACCATAATGATGAACGGATCGAGGAACGATCGGAACTGGGCCACCATAATCAAGTAGATCAGAGTGACGGCCAGAATCATTCCATAGGCTAGACTGCTGAAGGACTCCTTCATGATGCCGACTTCACCCCGCATCGTAATGGCGTAGCCCGCCATGGCATTGCCCTCGTCATCACGAGGTGCCCATGAGACGGTCGAGATAGTGGAACCCGATCTCGGATCTTTTCGTTGTGCCCATTCGTTGAGCACGCGTTCGATGTCGTCTGACACCCCACCGATATCGCGTCCTTCGACGTTCGCGTAAATGTCGACAACTCTTCCCAGCGCCAAGTGGGCAACTTCCACCGCTGACTCTTCGATGGTGACCTCTTCCACCAAATTCTGTAACTGAACGGGCCTCGTCGAATCCTTCCCAGTGATAGGAACACTCTGGATCGATTTAAACGAACCAATGTCATCCTCTTCGTAGGTTACGCCGACGAAATAGTGGTTGCCCGATTTATGATCGAGCCAAAACGAGGGGTCGAATGACGTGGAACTGTTCAACATGCTCATCAAGTTCTTGGTCGCGTCCTCTTGAGTAATTCCCGATAAAGCCATCTTCGTGCGATCCGGATTGATTTTCAGTGTCGGATAGTCGATCGGTTGCTGGACTCTCACGTCGACTGCGCCCGGAACCTTCTCAGCGATCAAATCACGCAACTCGGCGGCGATCTCCGTTTGTTCTTCCATGTTGCGGCCAGCAATTTGAATGTCGATGGGCGATGGCAAACCGAAGTTCAAAGCCGCTTGAACCATCCCGCCGGTATTGAACGCGAACGAGATGTTAGGAAATTTTTCATTCAGCCGCTTTCGCAATCGCACTGCATACTCCTGGGTCGTCACCTGGCGATCTTCCGCCTCCGATAACTGACACA
>JBBSJZ010000731.1:0-2773 GCA_038256795.1 Pirellulales bacterium
ATGGCGAACCGGCAATTGTTCCCGCACTCATGCTGGCTGCTTGTGTGAAAGCGTTGTCCGACGCAGTCATTGTTAGACGCGGTATTCCGGTTTCGGCACAAAAACCGATCGCTTTACCGCGGCCGGCACTCATCGGAGACATCGAAGCACGTGCGATCGCGTATCTTGCGTCCATCCCGCCGGCAATCGCGGGCAGTAACGGACATTCGCAAACGTTCGCCGCGGCAACTGCACTCGTTCATGGGTTCGGCATCGAGCCAGATCGTGCACTCGCGATCCTGCAAACCGATTACAACCCACGATGCGCACCACCCTGGTCCGACAAGGAGCTCACCCACAAAATCAACCAGGCCGCGACCAAGGCACACGATCGTCCGTACGGATGGCTCCGTGACGACGGACCGACCGAACCGATCGGTGACCCCGTCGACCTCAGCGGTTTCATGATCAAGCCGGCAGCGAAAGTCATCGCGATCGACTCCGATCCACCCAAGCCGATGCCGGAGGATCCCGGTGTGTTGCCCGAGCGTTTACTTCGATGTCCCGGTTTTATTTCCGAGGTCATGGATCATTGCCTTGATTGTGCTCCCTACCCGAATCCCGTGATGGCGTTCTGCGGCGCGGTGTCACTGCAAGCTGTACTCGCCGGACGACGCGTTCGCGACCCCGGCGACAACCGAACGAATTTGTATTTACTCGGTCTTGCTCACTCGTCGGCCGGCAAAGACTTTCCTCGCAAACTCAACATGCGAATCTTGCAAGAAGTCGGCATGGCTGATTGCGTCGGTGAGCGATTCGCGTCCGGCGAAGGTATTCAAGATTCGATGTTCATGACCGAGTCGATGGTCTTTCAAACCGACGAGATTGACGGGCTGTTGCAATCCATCAACAAGGCTCGCGACGCTCGCCACGAACAAATCATGTCGACGCTGCTGACAATGTACTCCTCGGCCAACAGCGTCTATCCGATGCGTCGCAAAGCTGGCAAAGAAGCCGCCGGCGTCATCAACCAACCCAATCTTGTAATTTTCGGCACCGCAATCCCGAACCACTACTACGCAGCGCTCTCCGAACGCATGCTGACCAACGGCTTGTTCGCCCGAATGCTGATCTTCGAGTGCGGCAAACGCGGCGAGGGACAAGAACCCAAGATCCGGCCGGTGCCAGAATCCGTTCTTGAAACGGCTCGATGGTGGGAAGATTATCGTCCGGGAGCGGGCAACCTCGTTGATTGGAATCCGCAGCCGGCGATCGTGCCGCACGACAAAGCCGCGGCCGGCCTGTTCGTAGATGCCCGTCGTAACGCCGAAGCCGAATACAACAAAGCCGAAGAGGTGAGCGATTCGGTTGGAACCACCGTTTGGGGACGGGTCAGCGAACAGTCTCGTAAGTTGGCACTGCTACACGCCATCAGCCGCAACTGCCGCAACCCTGTCATTGACGCGGAGTCCGCTCGCTGGGCTATCGAGGTCGTCGAGCATCAAACGCGGCGCATGTTGTTCATGGCTGGTTCGCACGTGGCAGAGAACCCGTTTCACGCCGAGTGCCTGAAGCTGCTTGAAAAGCTGCGCGGTGCGCCCGAGCGGACATTACCACATAGCGTGCTGCTCAAACGCATGAAGACGGACGCCAAGACATTCGCCCAATTGGTCGACACGCTGATGCAACAAGGTGACGTGTCGTTGATGACCGCCGAGACTGCTGGCCGTCCCCAGCGTGCATACCAAATGACCGAGCAAGCCTGGGTGAACCAAGGGGTTGAAGCAGGCGGTGAAAGTGAAGAAAGTTGATGTCGCGAGGGTGAAGGTAGGTGAAGCAAGGAGAAAGAAGGGTGAAAGATGAAAACGCGTAACACGTAATGAATAACAACACTCTCTCTCTTCTTTCCCCTATTCACCCCTACCCCCACGCGCAACGCGATACGCACGTATTTGTGTGTGTATGTAAGCCGGGGGTGAAAGAGGGAAAGAAGTTCAGCGAACCAGTCAGTCAACCGTTTTTGTTTTGCAATCTATTTTGGAGCTCCCACCAATGACCTGTAACGAATGCCGTTTTTATCACTTGTTGGCACCGTGGTTACGCAGCCACCTTCCCGGCGGAGAGCGGTTCGGCGAGTGCCGACGCAACCCTCCGGTTCTATCCCATTGGACGGATCAACGACCGGATCGCGTTCCCGCCGTGTTCCCGACAGTGAAGGCACGTGACTGGTGCGGTGAGTTCGCCCCGCGTCTAGCACAGGTCGGCGTGACTCGCCACGACGAAGCCAATGCGGCATTCGACGCGGCGTCGCAGGAGGACACGACCGTGGGGCGGTGTGGGGCCAAGGATCGCGAGTGCCAGTGTGGCAGACAAACGCGGACCACCGCCGAGCTTTAGGTACTCCCCGGCCGATCGAAACGCCCGGAGGGGCTACGGGAACAGCGGCGGTGTTCCGTACAGTTGGTTTCGAGTGTCCGAACAAATTTTAAGAGAAAACAACAAATGGAAACAGCGTGGAATCAGCAAGCACAGAACCTGTGTAACCGCATTGGAGCTGACTATCGAAATCATCGAATGCTCGCCGACCCATGGTCCAACCGCGCCCACATCATCGTCCAGGGTTGGCGAAACATTGCCAGCCAAGGACGCCTCAACCCCAACCTCCAACCAAAAACAAAGGTTACGACATGGAAACAATCAGCCGACCGAATGCGGATGCGGATTCACAGTCGACGACAGTCCCGAATGCTGGACAAGTCGACGTGGCGGTACTGGGCCAGCCATCTGTCTCAGG
>JBBSJZ010000732.1:0-2772 GCA_038256795.1 Pirellulales bacterium
CAAGAAGTCGTGCGTTGGTTCTTCCGGGTCGGCGGCGCCGCCGGGACGATCGCAAAGAGCATGTCCGCTTATGACATGTCCGTCAGTGATGCGATCTATGGACATTGCGATCGATACGTTTGTCGCCAACGTCTTGAAGACATGCTGCATCACGAGCACTCGCTCAACCTCGAACGTCTGCGCGAGACGCGTGGTGACACCACTTCGTTCTTCGCGTTCGCGGATACCGTTTCCGCTCGTAATTTCAGCGGCACGAACGATTGCCACGGCTGGATGGGCATTCGCTTTCAAGCTCACCCACGGGACCAAGACAGCGAGATCATTATCCACGTCCGGATGCTGGATACCGAGAACGCGCTCCAGCAAGAAGCGCTCGGTATCATCGGCGTCAATCTGATTTACGCGGCGTTCTTTCTGAACCACGAACCCGATCAATTGATCGAATCGTTGCTGGATAACCTGACCACCCGTCGCATCGAAATCGACATGATCGAATTTTCGGGCATCGCGTTCCGTCACGTCGATAATCGCGTCATGAGTTTGCGACTCGTTCAACTGGGACTGAGCAGTGCCGCAATGTTCTCGGCTGAAGGCACGGTGCTGCAGCCGAGCGAAGTGCTCTACAAGAAACCGATCCTTGTCGAGCGAGGCAGCTTCCGCCCGCTCACGCACGTCAACCTCGACATGCTTCGTGCCGCTCAAGACAAGTTCCAACGCGAACCCGACGTCCAGGGTGAACAAATCGTCACGCTCGCTGAGATCACGATGCGAAACTTGCAAGCCGATGGCGAGATCGACTTGCAGGACTTTCTGGCGCGGGTGGATGTTCTCGCCGCCTGTGGCATGACCGTCCTGATTTCGGATTACTTCGAGTATTACCGTCTCGCCGCCTACCTCGCTCGACACACCAAGAAGAAAATCGGCATCACGATGGGTGCCGGAAGCCTGCATGATTTGTTCGACGAGAAGTACTACACCAAACTCGACGGCGGAATCCTGGAGTCGTTCGGTCGCTTGTTCAAGAACGACTTGAAGCTCTACATCTATCCGTTGTTGGATCGTCGCAAGGATGTACTCACGACGGTTGCGAATCTGGAGATCGCGCCAGAGATCCGCAACCTATACGACTACCTTGTTCACAAGGGATGCATCGAGCAACTCGACACATACGATCCTCAGCACCTCAAGACATTCTCACGCGAAGTGCTGCGACAAATTCAATCGGGCGACATGGGTTGGGTGGAACACGTCCCCGCCGAAGTCGCTGAACTGATCGAACGCCGTGGCTTTTTCGGGTTCCGCCGACCGGTCGCGAAGAAACCGACTCCGGCGATCACCCCGATGGTCACTCCGGCGGTGCCAATGGTGAGTCCTGCATCAACGTTCTAGGCTACTTTCGCCCAAAGTCTGCGGGGATCTCGCCCCACGTTTTTGTCTCCCACTTTTTGATGGGGTTGATCCAGCGATGATCGGCGAGCCACTTCTCCGCTCGCGTGACGAGATTGAAGAGGCGTGCGTTCTCTTTAGATTTTGGCAGTTTGGTTTTGCAGACGCCTTGCTTGACCCAGCTCATACCGATCCGCGAATCCGAGTAAATCGTCGTTCTCGGCTGTGTCTCGTGCAGCAGCGCCAGGGCATGCACGATCGCCAAGAACTCACCAATGTTGACGGTACCTTCGGGGTACGGGCCCATGTGGAACATGTGGGTGCCCGAGGTGAGCTCGACGCCTTGGTACTCGAGTTCACCAGGATTTCCTTTGCAGGCCGCGTCAACACACCATGCGGTCATGTCGACACCGAGCCCCGCAAGGTCGTCGAAATCGACCGACGGCGTGGCCGATTTCTTGGTCGATCCGCCGCCCTTGCCCCAGTGCTCGTCAGCAGCGTCTTGGTAAGCCGCTTTGGCTTGGGCGAGTGATTCGAATGATTTGTATTTGGCACTCGAATAGCCGCTAATCTGAGCCTGGCACGCGTCCCAACTCGTGTACACACCCGGTGCGCGACCCTGCCAAACCACGTAAAATTTCGGTTTCTTGTCAGCCACGGGCGATCCTTCGGGTGTTAGTTACTAAGCGGTCTCGCTGCCGCACGCCTGCATGAAGCACCAAGATCGTCTGAGGCACGAACCGGTCCAGCAGCGACGCTTTATAGAGAATTGCTCCCAACGGGGAAGACCCGGCGGATGTCTCGAATGGGAAAGCAATTCGGCGCATCTTGCGGTAAGATGTTTGCGGGCTGCTACCAGGTCGAGATCGGTTTCTCGGCGCAGTGACCTCCGCGCGCTACGGAACTTGGGCTGACGAGACTTCAGAGTGTTGCAAACCTACTTCATGCCGATTGTTTTCGCCGCGATCATCGGGTCGACGGTTCACGCGCAGTACGCTGCCGATGATAAGCATGATTACGATCGCACGTATTCATCAAGCGACGATCGTTCCCCGACTCGTTTTGAACCGACGTATGTCGAGACCGGTGAATATCGGCAACCCTTATCGATCGTATTCGTGGATGATGAACGCGCATTGATCACGACGAAATTGTCCGGCGAGATCCATCAACTCGATTTGCTCAATCAACGGACACATGTCGTCTTCGCGGCTCCCGAGCGCCAGTTCGGACACATGATCCGCATCAACGATCGAGACATCGCGATCGTGGATACGAAGCGAGATGAAGTGGTCGTTCTTTCTCTCGACGCGAAGAAGAATCGTTGGACCGTGGAGGCATGCGCCCGTGTACCGGGCGTCCCTCATTCTCTGGGCTACGACGAGG
>JBBSJZ010000733.1:0-2752 GCA_038256795.1 Pirellulales bacterium
CGATTCTTTAATTGACTTGTTCCAGCTCGCGGCTGTACACGGCGAGTGTGGTCTCGAACGTTTCCGCTGTGATTTGGAACTCGGGTTTTGCGTCGGTGTATTTGTTGCAGTGCTCGACGAGCACGCGATACAAAAAGCGGAATAGATTCCGTGGCACCCGTAGGGACTGGAACGAGGACAGCATCCGTTGGTAACTAATCTCGTCGACGAATAGGTCCTTGGGCTCGGGGGTCCGTCCGTCGGCGGCGCAAGCGACCATCCGCGATCGGGTGAGATCGTAGAGCGACTCGCCCGTCCACTGGAATACGGGGATGACGTTTTGCTTGTCGAGCCGTGCTCGCTCGTGGAACTCTCGTGATTCGCGTTCGATGTCCCGGTGCAGTTCTTGGGGAAGCATCAGCTTGAAGCCGACGCCGGGATGTTTGAGCAATTTGTTGTCCAGGAGCGGCCAGACGAATTTCTGCATCAATTCAGGTTTTCCACCGGTCATGTGCGGTTCATCGACGCGATCCATCAACACGACGACACCGGCAAAACCGAGTCGTTTGAGAATGGATTGGAACTTGTTGAGTAGCTCGTAGCGATCATCGGTGCGATCGTATCGCGGCAACGGCTGGCTCGCCAATTCGGCGGCGGGGAACTTCATCAGCACTTTGCGGAGCGAGCCGACTTCGCGTTTTCCCACGCGCATGTGTCGGCGGATACCGATCGCGGCAAGTTGGCATTTGATCCAGCGGGTCGAGAAGGGCAACTTACCAACGGCGATCGAAACGAGGGCGACGATCAATCCATTGACGAGCGAAAGTTGCTCGCGAGAAACGAGCCAACCGACGAGGCCGATGGTGGCGACGGCCCACACGATTGCGAACACAAAGTCCCACTGCGCGAGCTTGTTCCCGTAGCGCAGCTTGCGGCGCAGATGGTCCCAGCGGCCGGTGAAGGTCGAAACCGTCGATTGGTCGTAACACGTCGCCAGCATCAGTAGGTCACGTGCCGAGGCACGATCGAGTTTCGCGACTTGCTCGTCGGTAATTCGCTCCGTGTCCGCAGCCGGTTCGTTCTCCAACAGAACCTTGTTGATCAGCTCCGTCACACCGATGCAGAGGATCGAATCCATGTGATCCCAGAGTTTCCAGGAATCGAGTACGCGTTCCGGTTTGCGGTTCACACGGCGACTCATCCGTTCACAGAAGTGATCCAAGAACGGATTGAAGTCGTCGTAGCGAATGATGTAAACACGGCGGTCGGGATTTTCGCCGTTATAACGCCGCAAGTGACGATCGACTTGCAACCGCATCGCCGTTTTTCCGGAGCCCTTGGGCCCAAAGATCACCGCCGTCGAGGGTTCCGACGGATCGCCGTAGACCTTGTCCCAGACCGGATGGTAGGCGCTGCTAATGCAGAACTCCTTGAAGACCGGATCGGTTTGAGCATCCTCTTCCGCGAACGGATTTCGAACGATGCCGTGGTGTTCTAAAAAGCTCTGGATGTTCATGCGTGGTGAGATCTAAATCGAGCGAGCTTGGTCGGAGGGATCGAAGTTCGCCAAACCGCTGGCGACCGCCGGTATGTTACTTCAGACTCTTGACCATTTCGATAAACGCGTCGCGATTCTTCTTGAGGATGTCTTCGGAGCCCACCAGTTTGACGAAGTACAAGCGACCTTCGGGGTGTTCAAGGATCGCGCCGAGCATGCCATAGTTCGTTCGCTCGACGACTTTGCCGCCGGAAAATGGGCCGCCGCCCATCGTTTCTTTGAACGTACCGCTGAGTTCGACCAAATGAATGGTCCAGTTGCCGGCCTTGATCTGGTCCACTTTTTGGTCCTCGGCTTTTCCGCCGGCAAACTGGCCTTTCCAGCGATCAATGTTGGGCTGGACTCCGCCGCCACTGGGCATGAACGTCAAGCGTGCGACATCATCGCCTTCGCCACTGACTTGAAATTCGTGCTCGATGATGGAGCTCTTGGCCTGGACAGGCTTGAAGGCAGCGGGCACCGATAAAGCAGCGTCAAAGACGGTGACCGATTTCGCAGCGGGCGCGTCGTCGGCTCGCAAACCGGTTGCCGGGATCACCGCCAGTAACATCACACAATAAAACATGCTAATAAAACGCATCGAACGAGCTCCAAAGTTAGTAAAAGGTTGCATCGGCGAGCGACAACTTTTTCATCCGCCACTCGCCTCGAGACGGTGACCTACTGTAGTCCATCGAGTGCGTTCGAGCAGGGGTGGTTTGAACGATCCAGACGAACGGGTTAGCTGGAGCTGCGAACGACCGCCACGAGTGCGACGATGAGAGTGACGCTCACGATTGACAATACGCCGATGGCGAGGGCTCGCCGCAGGCTCCGTTCTCGGCGTACTTTTCCGATCTCGGGACTGCCGACCATCCCGCTTGACCCAACATCCGCCGCCGTCGATTCGGCGGTGAGTGGCGTGTCGGCCGCCGGTTTTCTGGTCGGGGCCATTGATCGTTTGCCGGGGGATGATGTCGCGATCACGGGAACTTCGCCCGCCGGGCCGGGATCGACGGTCAAATCCGGCAAGATTTCGCGCGCCTCACGCCACTGGGCCCAGCCCTCACGCCACAGCAGCGCGGTCGCCGCGACGCGGCCTTCGTCGATCCATTGACGCATCACCTCCGTGCTCGCAGGACCGTATTGACCGCCGCTCGGCGGACGCACGTACCATGTGGAGATCGCCGCATCCCCGAGTGGGTCGATGGCGGTATTCACACTGGCGCGAACGGA
>JBBSJZ010000734.1:0-2710 GCA_038256795.1 Pirellulales bacterium
CTGAGTTGCAATCCGGCTACGCGGCGTTGAAGTAAGGACACCATGCTCAACGCCATCATCAGATTCTCGCTGCACAATCGTGGCATCGTACTCAGTGGCGGTTTGTTGATTCTGCTCTACGGCGGATATCAGCTCACACAAATGCCGGTTGATGTCTTCCCCGATTTGAATCGTCCCACCGTGACGATTATGACAGAATCACCGGGATTGGCACCCGAAGAAGTCGAAGTGCTTGTCACGCGGCCCATCGAATATCAACTCAATGGTGCCACTGGTGTCCAGCGTGTTCGCTCTGCTTCGGGCATCGGACTGTCCATCGTGTGGGTCGAGTTTGAATGGGGCACGGACATCTACCAAGATCGCCAAATCGTCGCCGAAAAGGTTCAAATTGTTCGCGAGCGATTGCCCGCAGGCGTGAATCCAGTGATGGCCCCGATATCGTCGATCATGGGCGAGATCATGTTGCTTGGTTTGCGAAGCGATCAAGTCCCCGCAAATGAAGTTGAAGCGGAAACGCAGCGGATGGATCTGCGAACGCTCGGTGAGTTCACTGTCCGGAATCGTCTCTTGGCCGTGGAAGGAGTATCGCAAGTCACCGTCATGGGCGGCACGCTCAAGCAGTATCAAATCATCACTTCTCCAGCACGGTTAGCCGCTCAGAATATTACGCTCGATCAATTGACCACCGCAGCCAAGAAAGCCAACGTGCTCGCTGGTGGCGGAATCATGGTTCGCCCACCACGCGAATCGCTGATTCGCATTAGCGGTCAAAGCCTGACTCTCGAAGAGATTGAAAACACACCGATCCTATGGCGTGGCAAACGAGCCGTCTTGATCCGAGAAGTCGCCGATGTCCGTTTCGCTGGTCCGGTGAAGCGAGGCGACGGCAGCGTTCAAGTGAAGACCGTACACGGCGTCGAGGGCGGCTCGGCGGTCATCCTGGCCGTGCAAAAGCAGCCCGGTGCCGACACGCTCAAACTCGATGAACAGATTGACGTGGTTCTCGACAACTTGCAGGCCGACTTGCCCGAAGATGTTGTCATCGAGCGGCGCATCTTCAAGCAAGCTGACTTTATTCACGCAGCAATCGATAACGTTATCGAGGCTGTCCGCGACGGCGCGATCTGGGTCGTTATCGTGCTGTTTCTGTTCATGTGGAACTTTCGCACCAGCATCAGTTCGCTGACTTCGATGCCACTATCGATTTTTCTCACCTTCATGATCTTCCATTGGTTCGGCATCACGATCAACACGATGACGCTGGGCGGGATTGCGGTCGCGATCGGTGACTTGGTCGACGACTCGATCGTGGACATCGAAAATATCTATCGTCGACTAAAAGAGAATCATCATTTGCCACTCGACCAACAACGCCCAGCGATCGACGTGATCTACGATGCTTCGTGCGAGGTCCGTAACTCGATCGTTTACGCGACGCTGATCGTCACGCTGGTGGTGTTGCCGCTGTTTTCAATGGGCGGACTTGAAGGCCGTATGTTTGCCCCGCTGGGGATGTCGTACATGACATCGCTGCTCGCGTCGCTTGCGATCTCGTTGACTGTCACTCCTGTGCTGGCCTACTACTTGCTCCCCGGTGCAAAGTTCTTGGACGAGCGAGGTGATCCATTCTTACTGCGAATGCTTAAAGGGCTTACCGCTCGAGTGTTGAAGATAACCTTACCGCACGCCAACACGGTGCTAGCGGTGACACTCGTTTGCGTCACGCTTTCGTTAACGACACTCTACTGGATGGGTGGTGAATTCCTGCCGCCGTTCAACGAAGGCACCTTCACAATCAGCTTTCAAGCCGAACCGGGTACAAGTCTGATCGAAAGCCAGCGCTTAGCCGAACGAGCAGAACAGATGCTGCTTGAAATTCCCGAAGTCACTGCGGTTTCGCGTCGAACGGGTCGTGCCGAACTGGATGAACACGCCGAGGGAGTGAACTCGTCCGAGATCGATGTGCAAGTTGTACCGCATCACCGCAACAAGCCTGGATTGTTCCCAGCGATCATGCGATTGATCCCCATCGCACATTTGTGGGGCGTCGAGACGCGAGGCCGACCGCATGAAGAGGTTATGGCCGAGATTCGCGACAAAGTCACACTGATCCCCGGCATCAAGGCCAACATTGGTCAGCCGATTTCGCACCGACTCGACCATATCATGTCGGGCGTTCGTGCGCAGATCGCTGTAAAAGTGTTTGGCACCGATTTGCGTGAACTTCGCAATGCCAGTCAAGACGTTTACACGGCGATGAACGAGGTTCCCGGCGTTGTCGATTTGCAAATTGAGCCGCAAGTGGAAGTCACGCAAGTTCGATTGCAAGTGCGGCGCGAGGACGCGGCCCGTTACGGATTGGCACCTGGCGACATCGCGGATTTACTGGAGACGGCCTATAAGGGACGTGTTGTTTCTCAAGTGCTCGATGAGGACCGTTACTTTGGTTTGGTCGTGTGGTATGACGAGCAATCACGCAGCGATCCCGATGTCATTGCTCAAACGATCATCGAAACTCCGTCGGGTCGCCGCGTTTCTCTGGGCGAAGTTGTCGATGTACTCGACACGACTGGACCCAATACGCTCAACCGCGAACACGTCCAGCGTCGCATCGTGGTGTTCTGCAACGTGGAAGGTCGCGACCTTGCCAGCGTCGTCAACGACATCCGCACTGCCACGGCCCCGATCGAAGAGCGTCTGCGATCGCTTC
>JBBSJZ010000735.1:0-2709 GCA_038256795.1 Pirellulales bacterium
GAACGCGATGAAGAGCGACCGTGACGAGTGTATAGCTGCCGGTTGTACAGACTACACCACCAAGCCGCTCGAAAGCCAAAAACTAATCGCAATGATCCAGCGACTACACAAGCAGTAGTTTACAGGCTTGCGTTTACCGCTGGGAGATGTTCAAGAATCGTTTCCCGCATGCAGGACAATCGATCGCATTTCAACGTCGCAATTTTTGAGCGCTCGCCCGAGGTCCGCATCGTCTTTGAACGACAAGCGATTGACCGTTCGGCACTCGATAGAGAGTTTTAGGGGTTCCTCAACAAACGGCCAAGGAGCGATTCGAATGCGATCATCGGTGTCTTTCCAAGTATCGAATCGCGTTCCATCGGTATCTGTAAAGATTTCCAAATGTCGATTCATTGCCGGAATATCTTCGCCACATAGAATCAATGAAAGCCGATCGCAGAACTGCATCCAATCGTAGGTCGCTTGCACTACGGCGGCACTAACATTTAGACGTCGCATTGCGTGTTCGCGTCGATCCGACTCCTTGGCGAGCATTCGCACCATATCCTGATCCACATCCTCACCGGCATAAAGACATTCCGCGTGTTTGGATTGCATGATGCCCATCCATGTATGTTTTCGGTAGGTTTCGTCGATTCGATCTTGCATTTCCTCGACACGGCTTTTATCCCCCATCGGAACAAGCGTGAAGTCACGCGGCGCACCAGCATCCGTCAGGTGCTTACGCCGACCCTCAAGGTACACCCGGTGATGGTCGTCGTGCTGACCGATCGCGACCTGCGTCTCGAACCAGAATGGCAGTTGGCTGCCCTCACGCAGATTGCTTGCGATTCGCTCAGCCAATAAACCATGCGAGGTGTGGAAGACAACCGTCCAGCCTTCGTTGACCTGGCGAACAATCATACTCAAGGGCCTCGCTTTACGCTGATGAAACCATCACTCAACACGATAGCCCGCAGGCCTCCACGGAAGTTTTTCTGCATAAACGCTTTGGCTCCATCTCCGATAACTTGATCCATCCACCGGCATGGCGAGCATTCCTGAGTCCCCTCGAATCGAACGTTCTGAATTTCGAATTGCTTTCCCACCAGCGCGGCCAAGTTGATACGGCTTACGATCAGGTTTCTTCGGAAGACACTGATCGACAAATCTGGCAAATCGAACTGTAGGCGGATCTCATCGATTGCCTCCATTGACATGAAGGTCACTTGGCCTTTGTGGTTGCGACGCTTTTCGAAATAACGATCCCCGCGAATACCGCGACCCGCGATTAACTCGGCTCTCTTCTGGAAAACGGCATCATGCTGCATCGGGAGTTCGCCTTTCTTGACCCAATAGCGGTGCCCCGGAGAAACAACAATGCCAATCACCAGCGGTTCGATCAAATGGTTTTCAATTGGCCCGGTATTTGCCATTGGCAGATTGTCCTCAAGATCAGTCCCCCGCTCGCATTGCGGCTTAAGAAAGACATCCATCAGCAAATTCTATTCCCTGGAAAAAACTGCCTTATGGACAAAATCGGGCGTCTCGCGATCATCGGCGTCGGGATGCCGTACGACCGCACAACGACGAACAAGTACAACTTGTGCAATATCTCGTCTGCCGAAATACCGCAGTTGGACCAGTCGCTGGTCGCTTGGTTGCACTCGCTCAGCGACGGCGAACTCGAAAACCAACGAATCAAGCGTGCGGAGATCGATGAGGATGAAACTTATTGCCGCACAACGCTCGGTGACTATTTTCACAGCCAGTACTCTGCAATTGTCGTCGCCCTGCGTGCCGCTGGAATCTCGTGTCACGAACACGCCGATTGCCCAGTTGTCGATGTGGTCGACAATCGATCAAGCAATGAAGTCGAGATCCATTTTGCCGAGAACGAGAAAGTCGTGGTTGACCGCGTGGTGATCGCAACGGGACATTCTTTCCACGAACCTGATGATCCGGCGAAGGTCTATTTTGGTTCGCCTTGGCCCATGCACAAACTGATTCCCGAGAAGGGTAATCGGCAACGAGGGGTTGGCGAACGATCGGATCTACGATATCGCGTTCCCGCACGCGACGGGCGTTCGTCCTTACTCGTATGGTCTGCAAGCCTGTGACGCTACGGCTGCCATCGTCGTCACATCATGGTGCAAGTAAGCGAGGGACACCCAAGAATATGACCAACATCGGAAACCTTCGTTCGTGTCTCAGAGATCGATTCGGTTATCAGACATTTCGTCCGGGCCAATCGGAAGCCTGTGCAGCGGCGATGGAAGGCCGCGACACGTTGGTGCTTATGCCGACCGGTTCAGGGAAAAGTCTTTGTTACCAACTGCCCGGTATGGAGCTGGAAGGCGTTACGGTCGTGGTCAGCCCCCTGATCTCGCTGGCCGAAGACCAGGCAAATCATCTTCGCGACGTCGGTTTTCACGCGGCGATATTGAATAGCTCGAAAACGAAGTCCCAAATCAAAAAGTTCCGCGAAGACATTACGTCCGGCCGCGCCGAGTTCGTATTCACAACGCCCGAACGATTGCAGCAAACGGACATTTGCGAATTGTTGGCCGAGATCGGTGTCGATCTGTTCGTAGTGGACGAAGCCCATTGTACAAGTCAATGGGGTCACGATTTTCGACCCGATTACCTTTGCCTTCATCATGCGCGAACGCGGCTGGGCAATCCGCCGATTCTTGCGCTAACGGCTACGGCGTCACCAAAGACGATGGA
>JBBSJZ010000736.1:0-2703 GCA_038256795.1 Pirellulales bacterium
AAGCACCAAAGATTTGTCGATAGCTCCACATGCACACGCTCGCGGCGCCGCCGATCAGCAGGAGGGTATAAAACGTGACCACGATCGTCCAGAAAATTCGCTCGGCGGGACTGAATTGCTTGTTGGTCCACAACAGCGGAATGCCGAGAAATCCTGTCACGGCGAACAAAATCGCCAGCACCGCCCATTTGTTGTCTAAGAACTTGGCGGGCGGCTCGACGAGCCGAGCTTCAATCGGCGGTTCTTCCTGATTTTGATCCATTACGGTGCTTTCGAATTGCCTGAGAGCATCGCTTGTGCTTTTTCCACCAGCGGTGCCACGTTGTCGTTGTTGTCGTAGAGTTCAACGATGCTATACCAGATCTTGCGCGCCGAGACGACCTTGCCTGCCCGCATCAACTCGTCGGCTTCGGCAAGCTTTGCATTGATCATTCGTGACGCTTCGTCCGAATTGACTCCTTCGATCTCGATCCGTGAGATTTGTCGCCGTGCCAGATTTACAAAGGGCCGGTACTGCGGATCGTCGCCCAGCAGCGTTTGCATCGATCGGTATTGATCGAGCGCCGTGGCTGCGTCACCGAATCGCTCATACTGACTCGCTTCGGCGTACAACCGCTCGGCTTCGTTTTGCAGCGGCAGGTTGCGTTTGATTTTGATTTCCAGCGCGTGCTCGGCTTGCAGCATGTCGACGCGGTCGATTTGTTCCTTCACCCAATCGGTGTGTCGTCCATCGGGATACTTCTGCAACATCGGTTCCAGATACGACGACTTCGCTTGATTCATGGTGTTACGAGATTGCTGCGTCAACAGGTCTTCGGCGCGGCGTCGCATTTGATCTTCGTTGAGCGGCCAGAGCAAATACGCGAACAGCGCGGCAACGCCGATCAGTCCGCTGATCAAAATCCACGGTCGATCGTGCCAATCCGGCGACTGCCCAACTTCTTCGTCAGCGCCGATCGCGTCGCGGCCGAGCAACGCCCGCGCGACATCACGGTCGCGCTCGTCGGTCACGGCGAGTGGACTGAAACCGGACGAAGCGTGCTCCGCGACTCCCGACCTGGACATCGATCGACGGCGCACTTCGGCCAACGCCAGACCGACGGCGCCGGCATTAGGGGGTCGAGACGATGGTTTCTTTTGAAGCAACTGCATGACCAGCTTGTCCAGCCACACGGGGCAATCCATCACCAGCGAGGCCGGTGATGGCGGCACGTCATTGGTCACCGATCGCGTGACTTCCTCAGTCGTTTCGCCCATGGCCGGTGGACGCCCGGTCAAAGCGAGATACAGCGTCGCGCCGAGTTCATAAAGGTCGCTCATTGGCGACGAAGCCTGCGGGTTGACGACTGACTCGGGTGCTCGCAGCGACAGATCCTCCGCCGTGGGTGGCCGGTTGGTGCGAAACGGAGTTTGCCATCGCTCGATTCGAACATCGATCAACACGGGGCTGAGCCCGGCGAACATGATTTTGTCGGGTTCCAGTCGACCGTGTACAATGCCACGTTTGTGTAGATATTCGAGCGCTCCTACGATCGGCTCGGCCATCTCAAGGACCGTTTCCCACGGCAGTCGCGTTCGTCGCTCGAGCTGGGACGAGAGAGTTTCGCCATCGATCAACTCGTGCGCGAGGTATGCGTCGGTTTCTTCGAATCCGCCACCGTAACAGCGAGCGATCGCGGGATGTTGGACCTTTTTCAGCTCCTCCCATTCCGCCGCGAAGACCGCGCGGGCCTCGGGAGTGCCGCCGAACGGGATCGCGAAAACTTTCACCGCGACCGCTTTTCGGAGCTGAACATGGATCGCGCGCCAGACGCAGCTTTGAGACGGGTGATCGCCAAGTTTGGATTCGATCGCCAAAGGTCCGAGACGACTGCGTGGCATGGGCTAACTTTCCCAGCGTGCGTCGCCGGTATACTTAATCTCAATCATCGTTTTGTCCTCGCGGCAAGTATAGTCTTTACCGCGGACGAGTGTAGAACTTCGCCAACGCAGCCCCCAATCGCTTTATCATGACCCACCGAATATTTCTCATTCTACTGAGCTTCGTTCTTTATCATGCCTCGGTCGCAGCCGCTGCCGACCGGCCGAACATCATCCTGTTGATGGGCGACGACCATGGTTGGGACGAAACGGGCTACAACGGCCATCCGCATTTGCAGACGCCGGTACTCGACCAAATGTCCGAATCTGGACTGCGACTCGATCGCTTCTATTCGGCTCACCCGTCATGCTCACCGACTCGCGGCAGCGTCATGACGGGCCGGCATCCCAATCGCTACGGTACGTTCTCGCCCGGCTTCTCGATCCGCCCCGAAGAAATCACCATTGCGAAACTGCTCGCGGACGCGGGTTACCAATGCGGCCACTTCGGCAAATGGCATCTCGGTCCCGTAAAAGTCGACTCGCCAACCAATCCCCGCGAGATGGGCTTTCATCATTACCTCTCCCACGACAACTTCTTCGAACTTGATCCGTGGCTCTCGCGCGACGGTGCCGCGCCGGAGCAATTCAATGGCGAAAGCTCTCAAATCATCATCGATCAAGCGATCGAATTCTCGAAGTCCGCCAAGCACGCCAACCAACCGTTCTTTACCGTCGTCTGGTTCGGATCGCCTCACGAACCCTACAGCGGCTTACCCGAAGACCTTGCGCTGTACGACAACTTGCCCGCCGAATACGCCAACCAACAGACCTCGTTGACAT
>JBBSJZ010000737.1:0-2687 GCA_038256795.1 Pirellulales bacterium
ACGAATTGAATGTCAGTGTCACCGATCACACCGGCACCGGATTCTGGGGTCGCCTCGCCCGCAGGAATCGGCTGGGCGCCCTCGTTGCGGTTATCGCCGGTGGCATTATTGCCTTCTTGCTGAAAAACGGCGCGTCGGAACGGGACGCCATTGGCGTTGACCATGGGGCGAACGAGTGCCGCCTCGGTACCGCCGAGGTTGCGCAGCAATTGAATCGCCCGCTGGATCGGCGCAGGTTCCGCCTTTTCGAGTCGGACGAGGTCCGTGATGAAGGACGCTCGGCCCGGCGATTGGTCGATCGTGTCGATCATCTTTTGCCAACCGACGAGCGTCGATCCGGGGGCGACAATCGTGATCGCGTTGTCGCGGCGATCGACCTCGACGGTGGTGCCCTGAAGCGGCGCGGCGGTCAACTGGAACGCGGCTCGCTCGCCATTACGGCTCGTGGTGACGGGCGTATTTCCACCGGTCAGCTTATTGAGGCTGTCCTCGAACTCGCGCCACGTAATATTCATTAATTGTTGGCGATACGGTCCTTCGGCGGAAACCGTTTGCACATTGCTGGCGAGCCATTGGCGGACTTCACCCGCGATCTTTTGCTGGGTCGCCGCCGGGGCCATGACCACCAACTTGCCTTCGCGAGCATCCGGCGAAATCGTCACGCCGGGAACATCGCGATAGGCGACGCTCAATTGCTTGGCGATCGCGTTGGCATTGGCGGCTGGCACCTCCAACCGTTGCAACTTGGGGATACCCGGTTGCTGGGCCACCGCCATCAACGGATGGACTAGCGTGCTTGCAGCCATCACCGCACATAAACTCAGGAAGCGGCGCATCAGCGACCACCTTTTTCACCGAAGGTTCCGATCAAAATACAACAGGCCTCCAAGAGCGCTCGCCCGTACAACCCGTTTAATCGGCCCCGACCGCAGACTCGCTACAGGCAAAATAGGCGCTACCGCAAGAACATCCGGCACCTTCCACGGATGAGTGTGCGTGAAACACGCTACAATGCGATTCAGTTCGGTTGGAGTCTCTTTCACCCCACACGCGTCTTTTGCGGAGCGATCCCTTGCGACTCGGCTTTGACCATCCCGGATACCTGTGGTTGCTCGCGATTTTGCCGCTGATGTGGTGGATTGGCATGAGGCGGTTTGCGGCACTGGGCTATTTCCGCGCGTTCATCGCGATTCTCATTCGCACGCTCGTCGTCACGGCGGTCGTCGCCGCCATCGCGGGGATTCAAATTGCTTGGATCACCGACCGCATGACCGTGATGTATGTGCTCGATCAATCCGACAGCATCGATGCGGATCGGCGCGACGAGATGCTTGACTACGTTGTCCGCAGCGTTCGGGCGCACCGCGACAAGCAACGGGACGACCTTGCCGGCGTCATCGTCTTCGGTAAAGACGCATCCATCGAAGTGCCGCCCTTCAACGATGATCTGCCTCGGCTATCGCGCTTCGAAGGTGCTCGTATTCGCGCGGACGCGAGCGATCTCGAATCGGCATTGAAACTCGCCCAGTCCTCGATGCCAAGTGACACTCTGCAGCGGATCGTGATCGTCACGGACGGCAACCAAACGACCGGTCAAGCTCAATCGATCGCCAAGCGATTGGCCAGCGCCGGGATCGGCATCGATGTCGTGCCGGCGCCGACCCAGTCGGGTGCGGATGTGCTCGTCGAGAAAATTGACCTGCCCGCCGAGGTGCGGCGTGGACAACCGTTCGAGGCGCGCGTGGTGATGACGAATTTTGCCGATGCGCTCAAGAGTGAACCCGTTCGCGGCCGGCTCAGTATCACGCGGACCATGGGCAACGACGAGGAATTGCTGCTCGATGAAGCGATCGAGTTGGTGCCAGGTAAGAACGTCATTCCGCTGCGTCATACCATTGATCGTCCGGCACCGTACACATTCGAAGCCAAGTTCACGCCCGAGGGCGAAGCCGACGATGCGCGATCGCAAAACAATCGCGCGATCGCGTTCACGGACGTGCGCGGCAAGAGCCGCGTGTTGCTCGTCGAACCGTGGAACGAACCCGATGCGTGGAAGTGGTTCGCCGATCAATTGCGTGACGAAGAGATCGAAGTCGTCGTCCAACCGAGTAACGCCACGTTCACTTCGCTCGCCGAATTGCAAGCTTACGACAGTGTCGTGCTCGCGAATATACCGCGAACGAGCGGCGATTCGGAAGACTCGCTAACCTCGGTGAGCGATCAACAGATCGAGATGCTGGTGCGGAACACCCAGCAACTCGGCGCAGGATTGCTGATGATCGGGGGGCCCGAAGCGTTCGGCGCCGGCGGCTGGACGGGCACGCTCATGGAAGAAGCGATGCCGGTGGACTTCGAGATCAAGAACTCCGTCGTCTCGGCCGTCGGGGCGCTGATGCTGGTGATCGATAGCTCCGGCTCGATGAGCGGCGAGAAGATGGACTTGTGCAAAGCGGCGGCGCGCGAGGCGATCAAGACGCTGCGGTCAAGTGATTACGTCGGCGTCGTCACGTTCGACTCCCAAACGCGAGAAGTCGTGCCGATGCAGAAGGTCGCGGGCCGGTCGCACATGATTCCGATGGTGTCGCGGATCAGTCCTGGGGGAGGCACGGACATGTTCCCGGCGATGGAGCGAGGTTTCCGAACGCTGCGCCAAGTTTCGGCCGCAGCCAAGCACATGATCGTGCTCA
>JBBSJZ010000738.1:0-2683 GCA_038256795.1 Pirellulales bacterium
CGCGGCCGGCTGAGGCTTTTTGCACAGCCAAGTCGTGAACGAACACGTTGTCCATTGGGGTCAACGGCGATGAGTCGGCGGTGCCGAGGACTGCGGTTCGATTTGCCGGGTGAGGATGGGCGAGGCAGTACGCGACGACATTCGATTCTCGATCGACAGCGACGAAGCTTGTGGCGGGACCGCGAGTCGCCTTGGATCGCATCACGGCTTCGGACTCGGGTTTGAACTCGTAGTAGACCTCGCTTTGGATGCGTAGGATCGCCGGCCAGTCGGATTCGATGATTGTTCGGCAATGATGTGGTTGCTTGGTCATGCTCAGATTAGGCACGGCATCCTGCTGGGATTCAAGGTGTCGAGTGTGGCGTCTTCAGGTCAGCAACTTGACCAACACTGCGATTGGAGAGAAAATCCAGGCCATGTCCGACCATCCCACCAACGAACCCGATCCGAAATCGTCGACGCCCCAGCAGCCTGGCTGTCCGGTTTGCGGAGGCGTGATGATCGACATTCGCGGCAAGCTGCAATGCACGCAGTGTCACCGTATCTGCGAAACCTGCTGCGAAGGCGGACGCGGTTAGTGATGTCATTGCCCTGTGATTGCGTGCTCAATCTCGGCCGGAGTTGGCTCGGTTCCGCTTCGGGTCTTGGACATGAACTTCATCACTCGAGCATGCAATTGATCCTTATCAACATTGCTTAGCCGGTCGCCCATCATCGCGAGTGTTTCCGCTTGAGCGATCGTGGCTGCCAGCGTCGCGTTGATGTAACTGTTTAACGACACGCCTTGTTCGCTAGCCAACTGTTGCGCCTTTGCTTTCAAGTCATCTCGCATTCGCAAGGAAAGCGTTGCCATGATCAATTCTCCAAATCGTATAGTGCTGTGAATTCAAACGGCGTCATCACGTCCCACCCATGTTTGGTGAGATCCGGCTTCGCAAAATCGCGAACGTTGTAGGTGATAATGATTGCGGTTGCGGCGATGGCAGCCTCGATGAACTTGTTGTCCGTTTCATCGAGAAGGTTTGGTCGCCAGTTGAAATGAAGTTGCATTTGGTGCGACAACGAAATGAGATCCAAGATCAAATCCGCATTCTGATTCGCTGTCAGGCCAGTCAGTTTTCTTACAGCCGGCCGCCCCAAAACATCTGCGTACTCAGATACGATTCCCTCGGTAAGCATGAGCGGAACTTGGCGATCGAGCACCGCCATGAGCACCCGATATGCCAAGCTGCCTACATGTCGACACGCTCCTGCAACCAGAACATTCGTGTCGAGAACGATGGGAGGGCAAGCGTTTTCCAATTCAGGCTCCGATCACAGCCGCTGTAAATGATACCACATTGTGCTACAAAGGTATCTTCTTGTCAAGCGGATTTGCCTGGCTAGTTGCAATGCACGCAGTGCCACCGAATCTGCGAAACCTGCTGCGAAGGCGGACGAGGCTGAGCCTGTTCTCGCCTTGCGACCGAAACTCCCGCGAATTCTGCGATGATCAGCGAACCCGTTCAGGCCCCGGTCGACGTTAAAGGCATCGTGGTTAGCAAGCTCGGTTTGTCTTGGGGCTTCAGTCCGCTGCAACGTGATTACGGCGATGGCATTCATGGAACGATCTGGCTTTCTCGCAGCGAAATTTGGCTCGACGAATCACTGAATCCGAAACACTTTCCCGAAATGATTTGGCGGATGTTCTTCACGCTCGCTCATGAGGTCGGTCATTGGGTTTTGCATCGGCATTTCTTTATCGACGAAGTCGGCAGACCGCTGGCGACGCCGCATCGCGCGGTATCGGCCGTCACGCTGTTGGCCAGTCGGATCGGAATCGACGAACGCAAGTTGACCGGTTCGTCGGGCGAACTGGCGGACGAACAATCGGTCGCTGAGTGTGGTGATCGTTATCGCGATCCAGCGAGCGGACAAGTTCGATCCGGAACGTGGCAAGCCGAATACGTTCAATGGTTCGCAGCAAACGACGAAGAGTGCGAGACGCTGCAGCGCAGTCTCCACGATCACCGAGACAGTTTTATCGCCGCACACGCGGACGTGCCGGTGTTCAGGATCGAGTTCGCCGAATTGGTGACGTACCCCGAGGAAGTGATTCGCAACCTGGTCGAGTTCCTCGGCATCACGCCGACACTAGACGAAATCCAGTCGGCCGTCGAACACGTCAATCCAGATCTCCGGAAATTTGGTTAACAGGCGTGAGGCTTGAGACTCGAGGCTTGACCCTACTTGTCTGACCGCAACGAACGAATGAGTCCTGCCATCACTTTGGCAGTTTCCTCAGCCTTCGCTTGGGTTATTCGCTAAACTGCTTGCTTCCTCATTACCCAGATACCGAGCACGTCCGATGACTTGCGTAAACCGTGCGACTCACTCAGAAAATCTGCCGGATATATGGAATCTGTTTCGTCGGTGTCCCAACATACTTTTTATTTTGTTCAGCGTTGATTCAGAAGCATCGCATTGGGCGACTCGGATCGGAAGCAGAAAAGACTGAAGAATTGAACGCAACAGAATTCCTAATTATCCGACGCTCCCGAGCAGAGACAAGTCTTTTGCGAAGCGCGAATCACCTGCTTGATTTTGGCACGTCTCTTGCTAAAATTCTTAACGCTGTCGAACCACACAACTTCTCGGAACGTTCAAACACGTTTCCGACCCTGATGTGAACAAAAGGTCGGCA
>JBBSJZ010000739.1:0-2657 GCA_038256795.1 Pirellulales bacterium
GCATCGGCGTGGGATTTTTTCGTAACCATCGTGTCGCTTCATAACAGTAACGCGTGCGTGTTGGCAGCCTGGCAAATGCTCCTGAGTGTAAGCAAAATCTGCAATGTCAAACGATTAACCGCACGAGCGTGAAAGGCAGAAACCATGGTTGAAGACACAGACACAATCAGTCGTCTCAAAGTTAACAATTTCACTGCTTTTGAGCAGTGTGATTTTGAGTTTTCGGCTTCGTTGAATCTTTTTGTTGGACAAAACGGAACAGGAAAAACGCATATTCTGAAGCTGCTTTACTCAATCACCGAATCGGCTTACAGACCGAAATCCAAATCAATTTCGGAGAAGTCGTACGTCGCCAATCACATAGCCGATAAGCTTATCGGAGTTTTCCGGCCGGACCATCTTTATCGGCTTTGCCGTGATACAGGAGATCAGCGCCAGTGCGAGGTCGTTTGTGAATGCACAATGTTCAAGCAGTTGGTTTTCGTGCTTCTGCCTAAAGCTGACTCACCATTTCTCGTTGATTTTTCAAATATTCAGTGGCTAGAAAAACGCCCTGTTTTTCTTCCGCCAAGAGAACTGTTATCGCTCTTGCCGGGGTTCGCAGCGCTTTACGAGAACTCGCACATCCCGTTCGAAGAAACCTATCGAGATACCTGCCTACTTTTGGAGGCACCTCTAGCAAAGGGATATCGAGCGGACCGGCTAGGTGTGATTCTGGAGCCGATCGAGCAGGCGATCGGTGGTCACGTTTCCATAACCTCAACCGGTCAAGTCTATCTCGAACAAGCGGGTGTACTTCGCGAAATTCATCTCGTCGCAGAGGGCTACCGGAAACTGGCGATGGTCGCGCGGCTGATCGCAACCGGGCACTTGGCAAAGGGCGGTTTTCTATTTTGGGATGAACCTGAAGCGAACCTCAACCCCAAGATTATCAAAATCGTCGCGCGGACGATTCTTCACCTGTGTCGCGGTGGTGTTCAAGTTTTCGTCGCCACGCATAGTCTTTTTCTCTTGCGTGAGTTGGACATTTTACTGCAAACTGCTGAGTTTTCTGGCACTCCGGCACGCTTCTTCGGTTTGCATCCTGGTGCCAATGGAGTCGACGTCATGCAGGGTGACAGCATCGACGACATCGGCGAAATTACTTCGCTGCGAGAAGAATTGAGCCAGTCGGATCGATACCTCGAAACGGGGAACGCCTGATGCCGCCTTTAACCGAAGGTGATTTAACCTTCACGTTTCCCGATCACTGGCTGGCTTCCAAGTTTGACAAGTGGAGCTTTTACCTGAACCAGTTTCAAAGTGTGTGCGGCGGTGCGAAGGCGATCGACATGCTGGCGATTGAGCCGCGAGTTTGTTGTTGGCATATTGAAGTCAAGGACTATCGCCGACACCAGCGTACGAAAACGACCGACTTGGCCGAGGAGATTGCAGTCAAAGTCCGTGACAGCCTCGCGTGTCTGGTCGCCGCGAGCGTTCGGGCAAACGATGCAACCGAGAAATCATCCGCCAGTGAAGCGATCCGCTGCCCAGACTTGCGTGTCGTTTTGCATCTTGAGCAGCCGGTAAAGCATTCGACGTTATTTCCACGAGCAATTGATCCCGCGAAAATAAAGCAAGACTTGAAACGCTTGATCAAGGCGATCGACCCGCATCCGCAGGTCGTGGAGATCCATCGAGTCGGTAACGTCGGTTGGCAAGTGAACTGAGTAACGAGTCTACAGCATGGGTTCTATAGCAGGCAGCCGTTGATGAATATGAAATCCTGGCGAGAGATTGCCGTCCCGCACCGCGACGTTCTGGAAGGGACATTCCAGCAGTCGGAGTTTGCCGCCGACATCACTGCCGTCAATACGGGCATTGCCCCCAAGGAATACCAAGACCCGGTCGCATTCTTCGATCGCACCTACATCACCGAAGGGATGGGCCTGCTGCTAACACAGGTCGCTCAGCGATTGTCGGGTAAAGGTGGCGAGCCGGTGATTCAACTGCAGACGGCGTTCGGAGGCGGCAAGACGCACACCATGCTGGCGGTTTACCATCTGGCAACCCGCAAATGTGGCCTGAGCGAGCTGGCGGGCGTCTCTGCACTGATCGATCAGACGGGATTGATGGATGTCCCACAGGCTCGCATTGCCGTTCTTGACGGAAACGCGCACTCGCCCGGCCAGCCCTGGAAGCACGGCAAGCAAGCTATCAATACCCTTTGGGGTGAATTGGCGTGGCAGCTCGGTGGCAGCGAAGCGTTCGCGATGCTGAAGCAGGCGGATGCCAACGGCACCTCGCCGGGCAAAGACGTCCTGCGAGAACTGCTGGCCCGATACGCTCCATGTGTCGTCCTGATCGACGAACTGGTTGCCTACGTCCGCCAGTTCACTGAGGGCCAAACACTTAGCGGTGGCAGCTACGACAGCAACCTGTCGTTCATCCAAGCGCTGACCGAAGCGACGAAGTTGGTCCCCAAGGCAGTCGTACTCGCCTCGTTGCCCGAGTCGGAAGTTGAGGCGGGAAGTCAACGCGGCGTCGCAGCGCTGAGGGCATTGGAAAAGACGTTCGGCCGGATCCAAGCACTGTGGAAACCAGTGGCGACAGAGGAAGCCTTCGAGATTGTTAGACGCCGGCTGTTTGAGCCGGTTCATGATCACAAAGGGCGCGAA
>JBBSJZ010000740.1:0-2655 GCA_038256795.1 Pirellulales bacterium
CGGTTTGATGTGATCGGTGAACAGTTGCCGGGCGATGATCGGTTGACCGTTCCACTGGCCCTCGTTCAACCAGAGCCAGCCGATGCGAGCAAAATCTCGCGGACTGGCGACGACGCCTAGACCGCGTCGCGATTCAAAAATCTCGCCATCCTCGAACTGCAACGGAGCCAGATCCTTACGAATCGCCAGGTCCAGTTTTTGTTTGAATACACGCTGGAGGGAGCGGGCGTAAAGTTGGATGGCGTAGTCGTTGTAGGCCCAGACCTGGCCGGGCGATTCGACACAGCCGTATCCGCTCATCATGTTGGCAAGCTGTCGGTAGGTCATTGCCTCATCTCTCGGCGTCAATTCCCAGCACGCGTCTTTGACGGGCGCGTCCACGCTTGCAAGCCGATTGTTGTTGACTGCCAACAGCATGAGCGTACTGAGTACTGGCTTGGCCGCTGACGCCCAGTCTTTGCGGGCGTCAAATTTTCCCCACGATTTGACCTGATAGCCGTCCTTGATAATCACACCATCGCCACCGACGCGTTGGGCAAAGGCCGTCAACTTTGCGTCGTCCAGACCTGCTTGGGCGGGTGTCTGGACTGCCCAAGTCTACGTGGGAAAGACCGTCTGGGCAGGGGCAATGGTAATGCCGAAGAATCCTGAAGATTCAAGCAGTAACGTGATAAGGAATAGCGTTGTTCGGTGACGCATGGGGCGATTTCCTACCGGATGATCAAGGACTTGTTCGCAGCGGACCAATCGGTCGCTGGCTGATGACCACATCGTCGATATACATGTGGTAGTCGGCGGTGGCGGTCCAGGTTCCGCCGTAATAGAGGTTGAGCCAGACCGTTTCGATCTTTAGCGTCTCAACATCACGCATCCGGACATCGGACTTCTCAAACACGAGTTGGCCATCAACCCAGCCTCGCATCAAGCCGTCGTTCTCGCCGGGTGTATTCAGCTTCACTAGCTGTTCAATGCAGTACCAACGGTAATTTTCCACCTCGCTGCGGCTTCCAGTCGTCGGCGAAGCGCAAGTAGTAGCGAAAGTAAATCTGCTCCGGTTCGGTTCCCGTACGTTTCCTGAAATTGAAGTCCAGGCTGGCCCCATAATGTCCGCCTTGATCCACTCGGATGCGGAGCGCCTTGCCGCGATGCGGTGCGAACAATCGTGGTTCGTCTGCCAGCACCGTATCGGTATGCGGATCCTTTTCCCGGGCTGCCCATTCCTGCCCCCAAGTCTCGGATTCGAAGTCACAGCGGAAAATGACATCCGTCGACAGAAGTCGTCCTTGTGGATTCTCCACTTGCCCGCCGCGATCGACCGGCTCGGAATCCTGCGCATGCAGAGAACCAGTCGCAGCAATCAACAAAGATAGGGCGACCATCGGAAGACATTTCTGCCAATAACTGGATCTCATGATTGCACGTCCTTGGCCGGAGTGTCGATCCACGCGATGTAACGATTCATGGTCGAACGATCCAGGCGTAATGTGTTCAACGAGCTTCCTCGATGACTAAGTCGAGAGTGGGCGTCGACCTCAGACCGACCGTGTTCACAGCGATCACGCGGTACGCGTGCTGCTTGCCGGGTTCTGCCTTGGTGTCGATGAACTGCATTGGCACAAGCGGTTGGGTTGGCGTGTCGCTGTATTGCAGATTCTGGAAGATGGGTCGACCGAACGGGTTCTTGCCCTGATCGGGCACGTTGGCAAGGAATTGGCCGTCACGCTCGATGATAAAACTAGCCAGTCCGCTTTCGAGATCGGCTTCAGCTTCCCATTTCAGTTCGTTACCAACCACACGAAGTCTCGCCGGCGGGAGAGGCGGTGTGGTGTCCGTCACCTTGGTATCTTTGACGTATTGCATCCAGGCCTCAGCAATGGACTTGTTGGGCAACCAGGCAGCCGTCAGCGGGTCACCTTCAAACTTCGTGGCGGGCACGGCTTCGAAGCCAGCGATAGCTGCCAGCCACGCGTTGTCAGTCGGCATCATTTGGAGCGGATTGCCGTTGACTTTCGGCAGCCGAGTGCTCAGACAGGCATCGAGCCATGCAATGGCGAGGTAACGCTGATTGCCACACTCGTGCGCCGTCAACGGATCGACAGCCAAGCCGATGAGGCCGCCTTTGGCACGCACCCGGTTGAAGAAAGCTTCATTGGCGGGCCACGCGCCGGCGAACCGGCCTTCCTTGACGGTCACTCCCTCCTGGGTCCCCAGATTGCACATCACCGGCACGTGCAGCGCCGCATCGGGCAGCGCGTACGATTTGATCGTGGGACGCTCTGGATTCGCATTAAACAGCGGCACCCCTGAACGGAGCCACGCGGCGGCGACTCGTTCCGGATACAGCAGTACCATTCCTCCCGCCCAATGACCGCCGCCACTATGCCCCCACAGCGCCCACGGCACCGTCGACAATTCGGGATGCTCGGACTTCTCGCCGAGATCGACCAGACACTTCTGAAACGCGGCGCTCGAGCCGTTGCGTGGATCGCACCACATCTGGCATTCGGCCTTGTCCGGTTGCTCGTAGGAGGGAGCCAGCAAGGCGCAGTCGTGCTTCTTGGCCAGCGCCTGCCAATGCAGATCGAACGCGCCGGTCTGCCCGGACTTGCACGAGCCTTCGCCGCATCCGTGCTGATGCACGATCACGCCGCGCAG
>JBBSJZ010000741.1:0-2648 GCA_038256795.1 Pirellulales bacterium
ATACCACCGTTGTATCATTCGTCGCCGTTGCAACATACCACGTCGGTTGCCACTGAGTTTGGCCATCGACCGTATCGCGAGTCAGCCGACCGGCCGTCGTCTCCAAGCGGTAACTCGTCAAAAAATCTCGATCGACATCCAAGCAAATCCCCAGTCGATCGACGCTCGTCAAATCATTGTCACGAATGGTCGCGACTGTTCGCGTGGGTAGATCGGTTTCCATCAATCGCGCTCGGGGCACCTCGACTCCGAGGTAAAGAAATCGGTCGTCGTGGGACAAACGTAGTTGGACGTCGGCAACCGACACGGATGCCGTCGTCCAGCATTCATCATCCAATGAACCGTCCAGGTGCGGCGGTTCAAACGCGGCCGATGCATTGAGTGTTGGTGATTCGGCCAATCTGCTCCAAGAACTCGTGAATTCGGATTGCTTCAGCCGATCGAGATTGCCATCGGTTTGCTGAATGCTCTGCAACGCATCCACCGACGATTGTCGCCTCATCGAATTTTGCGCCAGCACGACGAGTGGACTGAATTCCCAGCCCAAGTCGACGGCGGCAACTCGCTGGCTCTGCGGGATCGGTGCACGAGTCATGTTCAGCTCGCGAAAGGAAGTTGCGACCGGCGTGAGTCGAGTGGGTGCGCGATCGGGAACAAGCAACGGTGACGTTGCCGATGCCATCACCACTCGGCTATCGCCTTGAAGTGGCGAATCAAGCGAAGCGATTCGAGACGACTGGAACGGCGACACCACGACCGACTCGGCAGCCGCAGTTTCGCCAGCGCGTGGCAAGCGACTGCCATCGACCGCCACGAGGCCTGACGTCCCAAACGAATTCTCGCGATGGAGAAATCGCCATTCTTGGCTCGCCGAAATCGCATTGAGCCGGAGCTCCGCGAACAGCGAGACTGAACCAAATTCATGTCGCGCGGCGAGCGATCGCAGTGCCGCTCGCTGGACCACGGCGTTGCCGGACGCATTGGCGTCGGTATAAATCGACCATGCCAGCCGCAATCGATCATCATGAGCTGATTGCTCGAGCAAGGACTCGATGCTTTTCTCGATCGACGATTCGCTTTGAGTGGCTGAAATCGCCTGTTCGATGCGTTTGGGCTCACTCAAGCGAGCTTGAATGATTTGCAATTGCCGGCGCGTGGCCTGAGCGCGACTCGATGCGAGCTCCTGGCCACGGGCGAGACTCATGCCCGAGACGACGGACTCGCCTCGCAATGATCCGCCAACGGCGTCATAGATGCGTTTCATCGCGAGCGATTCCGGCACGCTTAACTCGGGCGAAATCAAGTTCATTGCATCGCGACCGAGATCGCCGGCCAACACGCCGCTGCGGGGCAACATGGCATTGCAATGCAACCGAGACTCGCCACCGCTCGCGTCGCGCGAGCAAACCACCACCCGCGCCGAACCCAGTGACATTGCAGCCTCGCTAATGCGATCGCGATCGGACTTGGCAATTCCTTGATCGAGCACGATGGCGATGGGTCGATGAGCCGAAATCCACATCGTGGCCTCGTCAGCGGACAACACGTCGACGCCCATCGCACCGAGCCCCATCGCTGCTTGACGCGCCAGGTCAATCATTCGTGGTTGCGAGGGATCACGCCGCTCCCTAGCGTCGGGTTGAAGCAGCACCACCGCGACGCGGTGGTTCGATTCCAGCGCTTCACTTCCCACGAGTGACCAGGGCACGTCACGCGCGGTATTCGCTACCACGAGCACCGCCGTCCTGCGTCCCTCGCCACGCTGGAACATCCAGGTGTGCCCACCGTCGTCACTATGCAGAATAATACCGGAATCGCCGACCGCCCAAACTTGGTTTTCACCCGCTCGGCAGGCACTGCGGATCGGAGCCGAGGCACCGGTGGAAGCGGTCCACTGTTGCAGTTCGGCGGACGACGGTTCATTGATTTCACAGACCGCATTGGCGAGGTCGTCGTCGACGCTCCAGGTCCGTCCACCATCGCGGCTGGCGTGATGCTGGGAAAGCGATACGACTGACAAATCACCTGCGGCCACGAGTAACGACCGGGCCGGATCGAGGATGACCCGATGCAGTCGGGCAAGATCCGCATCCGCCGCTCGGTGCCAATGTTCGCCACCGTCATCACTCACCAAGATCGCGGCCCGGCTGACGCGCGTAATCACGTCGTAGCTGCCGCCGACCGCAACGACGCGACGATCGCTCACCCAGCAAACATCGCTCAGGGTGTCGTCGCTGGGGACGTCACAGGCGATCCAGTTTTCACCTCCGTTCTTGGTGCAGAGAATGGTCCCCCGGTCGCCCACCGCGACGCCACGCTGGTGGTCCCGAAACGCGACGGCATGAAGCGACGAGTCCTCGCGCAGCTCGCGAGACCCCGAGTAACTGGGCGGCGAAAACTCTGCGATCGAGATGTTACCGAAACCGAGCGCCAGGCTGGCGAAACCAAAAGCCACAGCGATGAGTTTGCCAGCGAGTAGCCCGAGTGAACCCGCCCGTGGTGAAGTGCGTCCTGTCATCATGACATTCCTGCCCGCACGAGTGTCGCCGCGATGATCAGAGATGCGAAGCCGATGACGAGGTTCGCCAGCAGATATCCGGTCGCGGTGGTCATCCGCCCCATCGACGCCAAACCGATCGAATCGGCGG
>JBBSJZ010000742.1:0-2647 GCA_038256795.1 Pirellulales bacterium
AAGGCGTTGGGCATGAGAAGGTCGATTAAGACTCTAAGGGTGTGGATTCGAGGAGGCTGCTGATGAGCGGCAACAATTGCTTCTTGCGGCTGACGACATCATCTAGTTTGTACAAGTTGTCTTCGAGTTCTGGATAATTCATATCCTCCCAACCCTGGGGCTCGTGATTCATGAGCAGCAGACTTCCATTACTGGAAATGTCCGTCACGAGCAGTGCCGAAAACTCCAAGTTGTTTTGCTTGGCGAGTTGGTCCAGTGCTGCGGCGAGTTCATGCTTGCGTTGCCAGAAGAGATCGAATCCGATTTCTTCGATTTGCGAGATCGAGAATCGGCGACCGGACTCTTCGAATTCTTTGCAATCTTCTCGGACGACTTGCTCGGGAGTGCAGGACCGCAATGCCGATCCGATGTTGAAGAAATCGTTGGCGTAGGCTTGCAAATCGACTTTGCAAAAACCTTGCAACCATTCCAGCGTCTCGCGATCGACGTCGGTGGTGGTCGGAGATCGCAAGTACAACGTGTCACTGATCATCCCCGACGCCATGCAGAGCGCGATGCCCGGCGTCGGTTCGAGATTGTGTTGACGAAACAGCCGTGCGACGAGCGTGCAAGTCGATCCGACGGGTTCCATTTGGAAACGAATCGGATTGGTGCTCTTGAGTGAACCGCCAAGGCGGTGGTGGTCGAGCACCTCAATGATTTCGGCTTCCTCGGCGCCGGGGACCGCCTGTGAAAGTTCGTTATGGTCGACGAGCACGAGCTCGGGCTTGGGCGGATTGACCAAGTCGGACTTGCTGAGCACGCCGACGAGCCGTCCGTTGTCGACGACGGGAAAGACGGTTTGGGGCGAGCGGTAGATTTGATGTCGGGCGGCGGCAACCGGCAACTTGGCGGGAATCGAGACAAAGTCACGATCGATGCAGTCCTTGATCGCTCGCGCCGCCTTGATCCGCATCGTGGTCGTCGCGGTATCGTAGGGGCTAATGATGACCGCGACACCGCGTGCCTGGGCGAGTTGCAAGAGGCCACTGGAAAGCTCGTAGCCGCCGGTGATCACGAGCGCCCTCACCCCCATCTCGAGCGCCGGTAACTGGATCGTGGGCCGATCGCCACTGACAACGAGCAAGCGATGGGCGGGGAATTTCTTCAGCCGCTCGGTGAAGCCGCCCGCGCTCATCGCGCCGACGGTGACGACGAGATCATCCTCACGCTGGGGATCGACACAGTGCTGGAAGGTTCCGCCGAGCACCGACGTGATCTTGGCTAGGTTACTTTTGATTTGGCGAGATTCGACGGGGTCAACACCGCCTTGAAACACGAGTTCCAATAAGTCGAGCAGGGTGACCAATCCGACGAGTTGATCGGCGTCGTCGAGGACGGGGATGGCACGCAGTTCGTGCTGGTTCATCCGCTGGTAAACTTCGTCGAACACATCACTATCACGAGCGACGACAACGTCACGCCGGCAAACATCTTCGACCTCAGGCCGCACGTCCATGATGATTCGCGGCGGCTGCAGCTTGGCCTTGCGAAGTGCGAATTCGGTGCGCTGGTTCGGCGGACCGCAGCACGCCGCGATGGCGTCCGGTCGCGTGGTCCGGCGAAGGAAATCCGCGTAGGCCAGCGCGCTGCAAATCGCATCGGTGTCCGGGTTGCGATGACCAAAAACGTAACAAGGCATATTTCCCGCTCGTTGTTAAGCCACGATCAACTTCGCCGCGGCCTCAAGGATCTGGTGTGGTTCGCTCATTCGACCAAAACCGGTCTCGCGACACGACAGCCATCCGCTCTCGGGACCCACAAAATTCACACCATCGCGACGAAGTGTCTCAACATTCCGCTGGACCGACGGCTTCGTCCACATTGCCGTGCTCATGGCGGGTGCGACGAGCACCGGCGATGTCGTTTGCAAATACAGCGTCGACAACAAATCGTCCGCGACACCCCCAGCAAACTTGGCCAGCAAATTTGCTGTCGCAGGCGCGACGATCATCAGCTCACAGTCGCGAGTGAGTTCGATGTGAGCCCCGAGCGGATATCGATTGGGATCGATCGTCTCGGTCGCGACGGGGCGTGAGGAGAGCGCGGCCAGGGTCGCGGCGCCGATGAACTCGGTCGCCGACGAGCTCATCGCGACGCGAACTTGATAACCGGATTGGGCCAATTGGCTGCACAGCATCGCCGACTTGTAGGCGGCGATGCCGCCACCGATGGCGAGCAAGATGGCTCGCCGAGATTGGGTCATAGATCCGAAGCGTCCAAATCGGGCCCTTCAGTCGACGCGGCCTGGGCCGTCAACTCTTCGAGCGTGGCAACTTCGTTGTCCATGTTCAGGACGATCTTATTATGCATGATTTCTTGCAACACGATCGACATCTTGTCGTGGGTATCGACGTTCACCAACGCACGGCTGCCTTGGGTCAATTGAACCAGACGCTTTTGGATCAGCGTGCTGAGTTTGAACCGGCCACCGACTTTGTTGACGATCTCTTCTTCTTTTAGCTCTTCGAGCATGGACTACTTTCTCGTTGGTCGTTCAGTATTTGGCAAATTTCGTTCACGGCCGCGTCAACAGCGCCGTTAATGATCTCGTATTCATATTGCGGCATGTACCGCATCTCAACCGCCGCCGTTTCCAGCCGACGAG
>JBBSJZ010000743.1:0-2642 GCA_038256795.1 Pirellulales bacterium
CGCAACGCCAACGACTTGAAATCTTGATCGGTGTATTTGACTTGCACCCGCATCTCGATCGTAGGCTCATGCAACACATCGACGATTGCCGCGTTTTGAAGAATGATCGAATACGGATCGGGATTAAACGCTGACAAGCCACGGATTCGATTGACGATCACTTTGCCAGCGGTCGAAATCAGCAATTGTTTATCAACTCCAGGCTCGCCAGTGAGGCGAACGGTAACCTCGCCGGTCTTGATTATGCCGTCCGTACCTGTGGCGGCTTCCGCATGGTGACCGCTCCATGCAATCGCTGGCGGTGGAGGTGCAGCGTGTGCTTGGCGATCGTCGACGCGGTACTTCAACACGAGGTCCGTAGGATCGGAGACGAACGACTGGCGAATACGCTGATACCCGCGAAGCAGCGAAGGAATGCACAACATCCGCATCGCGTGCGGCCAGTAGCTGCTGTGTGCAACTCTCAACGTTCCTTGAAGCGTCTTGGAAATCACCCAGTTTTCATCGCGTGATTCCTCCAGCGACCATCGATTCGAAAGGATTCGATTGTCTGACACCAACTCGCCAGGTGCTTTATCGCCGTCGTATCCGGTGTTGCGAATGAACGGTTGACCGTCGCTATCCAAATCGAAATCAGAAAAGTCGTTCTTGCAAAGTCGACGACAAACTTCAATCTCAAATTCCACCCGCATCGACCGTCCGCCGAAAATCTGAGTCACGCTCAAATGCTTCGGCTTCGGCCCGTTGTCGGGGTCCAACACCTTCAAAATGTCAACCGTCGTTCCGTACTCGGGCGAATCGGTGTCACCGGACGAAAGCGGATGAGCCAGAATATGGACCTGCCAGGGTCGTTGTTGCCGGTAGCGATCAAGAGCGGCTGATCGATGACGCTGCTTGATGACGGCTTTTCGTTGGTCGGACAATGATCGACCAAGAACCAGAAGTCGCCGCGAGCTTCGCTCAATCGATTCTGCACGTCGTGCATTCGCTGAGCGACGGTTGAAGGCGTGCCGGGTCCATCGACTCCGAACTGTGTCCCCGGATAGTTGGTCACTGCCGTGGTTGAAGCAACGCGGATCTTAAACCGCGAGAAGATGACATCGGTTCCCGACTCATCGTATTCGACGGTCTGTTCAAACGACTTAGTTTCGCATTCGCGGAGGATCACTCCGTTGTACATCATGACGCTCATGACCGTGCCTCCGCGAATCGAGTGGCGGCATCGCAAGCGGGAAACAGTCGTAGCGTCAAGTTGGTGACGTCATCGGATACAAATGCAATCAGCAAGCCTCCGTCGCGACGTATAGACGATGGTGCAATCGGTTTGATTTCGCCGGTGAAAACTGGCTCTAGCCATTCAACCAAAGCGTTTTGATCGACGCGGGCAAGCCACCAGCACCCCGCTGGCAAATGCGACGTAAGCTGGCCCTCATCATATAAACGAAGTAGATCATCGGCAGTGTCGATGGGGCCGAATTGTTTGCGAATGCCTGAGAGTTTGTTTCCGAATCGCACGTGAATACCCTAAGAATTGTTAGGCCTCGGGTCTCGACGGCGAATTGAAATTGATTGTATCCGAATTGAAAAATGAAATGTCTGCGATCGCTAATAACGCAAGTCGTCCAGGCGATTATCGAAAAGCTCGTCGCTGGCTCGCTTCTCTGCTTGTGCGTCATCGTGTGCAAGTTTCGATTCGTGGAAATGGCGGAACTTTGGATCGGTGACATGAAGGGGTTGATTGTCGAAGCTGTCATCGTCGTCACCAACGGCAACTGCAAGACGGCCCGCTCGGTAATCACCGGCTCGCTGGGCTGATCCTGGCAACCGATGCGACTTGGCTCGGCGTTCTTCAAGCATCGACGAACGAATCGCCCATGCATCGGCTGCGTTCATCGCACCCATCGATTTCAGGTGCGTCCAGGCGTTGATTTCGCGATAGAATCCGACGACTCCCAATGCTCGATCGATCAACATGCCCAGGGTTGCCAAGTCCGGCGATCCGTCCGGCAACGCCAATCCGTGCATTCGGCAAGCCTGATTCAAGCTCACGTTCTGCTGCAACAACTCACCGAAACCTTCAATCGGCGTCGTCGATTTCCCCGCCAGGACGTTCCGCAACTCGCCGACAATCCCCATGACGACCGTGGATGAACTCGGGAACGATTCGTGCCGGATATCTCGCATCGGCTCACCGTTGGCCACGAGACTGCCAGCCACCTCAGGGCGACGCATACGCTCCCACGAGTCGCAAATGTCGATGACACCCTCGATCGCCAGAACAATCGGGCGGGCGTCATCGTCAACCTGGGGTGTCAACAACGAACAACGAACATCGTCAATCACTCGCCACAAGTCGGCGGCGGTCTGCTCGATCGACTTTTTGCCGGTGGCGGCTCGCTCGGTGTTGTCCGCATCGGTGCGAACCGAATCATCGAACGCGGCCACCAGCGTCTTGGCCAATTTCTGAGCGGCGGCCTTGATACTCTCGGCGGCAGAATCTGGCGGGCAGCGTCAACAGCCTCACGCTCGGCTCGCTGGATGTCCTTGGCGATTTTGTCTCGGGCGGCTGCACGTGCTTGGGCCTGCTCACGCAACGCTTCGGCTTCCGCAGCCAAGGATTGTTCCTCGGCATCGGCGGCGGC
>JBBSJZ010000744.1:0-2635 GCA_038256795.1 Pirellulales bacterium
AAGCCCGAGATCATCGAGGGCACCGATATTCTCTTCTTCCGCGAGCTCACTGGCGGTATCTACTTCGGCCCCAGTGGTCGGGAGGGCAGCGGCGCGACCGAGTCCGCGTACCAGTCGATGGTGTACAGCGTCCCCGAAGTCGAGCGAGTGGTGCGATTGGCGGCTCAGGCGGCGCGCGGTCGTCGCAATCATTTGACGAGCGTCGACAAAGCGAATGTGCTCGAGCCGATGCGATTGTGGCGACAAGTCGCCGCTCGCGTGATGAAAGAAGAATACCCCGACGTCAACTTTGACGTCGTGCTCGTCGACTCGATGGCGATGCACCTCATCAATCGGCCCCGCGACTTTGACGTTGTCGTTACCGGCAATATGTTCGGCGACATTCTCACCGATGAAGCATCGATGTTGCCCGGGTCTCTCGGGATGTTACCCAGTGCGTCGCTGGGTAGCGATGGTCCAGGATTGTACGAGCCAATTCACGGATCGGCTCCCGACATCGCGGGCAAGGGCATCGCCAATCCACTCGCGACAATCCTCGCCGCCGCCATGTTGCTGCGATATTCGCTGGCACTCGAAAGCGAAGCGGTCGTGATTGAAACGGCAGTGCAAAGATGTCTCGCCGATGGCTTGCGAACGGCGGACATTGCCCGCGGCGCCAGCTCGATTGGCACCGTGGCAATGACCGATGCCGTGATCGAGCGACTCGGGGCGTAACGCGGGTGCCACAAACCAATCCCGAATCGACGTTGCCGGACGCGGCGATCTCCGCTTTGCCCCGAGTGACCGAGGCCACCGCGACGGAAATGGTCCAACAGGTCTGGTTGACCTCCGGCACCTATATTTTGCTCGCGGTGATTCTTACGGCATTGGGGATCGCAACGGTCGTCGGGTTATTGCTCTCGCGCCGTGAAAACCTCGGCATTGAATCGGCACTCATTCGCCGTTTCAACCATCGCATTCGCGTCTGGTGGATGATGGCCGCGATACTCGTGTTCGGATTTCTGCTGCACCGCGTCGGTGTCGTGATCCTGTTCGGACTGGTGTCGTTTTGGGCATTGCGGGAATTCATCTCGATGACGCCGACACGGCGCGGCGATCACCGCACGTTGTTCTGGGTGTTCTTTGTCTTCACGCCGCTGCAATACTTTCTCATCGGACTGGGCAGCACACCGCCGACATGGCTCGTCGGTTCGAGCGACGTGGACTTCTACGGTTTGTATAGCATCATGATTCCGGTCTATGCGAGCTTGTTCATCCCCGCTCGCGCCGCGATCGCTGGCGACTACAAGCGGTTCCTCGAACGCAGCGCCAAGATCCAAGCGGGCCTGCTCATTTGCGTCTATTCGCTATCGTACGCACCGGCGCTGTTGGACTTGGAAATCGTTCGCACTGGCGGCGTCCCTTGGACGGGCAGCAACGTCAGCTTGCTCGTGTTCATGGTCCTCATCGCACAACTCGCATCGGTGCTCGAACGCGCTTGGAGCCGGTTTGCCGGCCGGCACGTGATCGCCGAAAAGATCAACGCGTCACGCACCTGGGAAGGCTTCTTCGGCTCGATGGTCACCACCGGGTTGATCGCCGCGTCGTTGTACTGGGCGACCCCCTTTCATCCTTGGGAAGCGTTCATTCTCGGCGCCGTCGTGACCGTGATGGCGAGCGCCGGCATGCTCACGATGAGCGCGATTAAACGCGACCGAGGCGTCACCGATACCGGCACACTCGTGCAAGGCCACGCCGGCGTGCTCGACCAAATCGATAACGTCTGTTTCGCCGCGCCGGTCTTCTACCACCTGACGCGATTCTACTTCACCTAACGTCGACTTCTTGTCCCCTTTCCCCACGCCTCGTGAGGGTGAGGGTGAGGGTGTCTCAGACTCGGAAAGCGGCAGCGAGTATCAGCAATGAAACGCGGGCACTGCTGTCTTCAAAGCATTCGTCGCGGAGGAAGAATCGCGTTTGCGGTCAAGATGCCGCCGACCAATGAGACTGCGACGATGACCATCCCAAAGGCCAAGTCCACACCGACGACGGTTTGCCGATCCATGAAGGCGACCAAGGATCGGTACCCAATCGAACCAGGGACCAACACGATGATCCCCGGAGTCAAAGGCACCAGCGCTGGGCGATTAAAGAATCGGGCGTACAGATTGCTGCCCGCCCCGACGACAAATGCGGCGCAAAAAGCGCCCGACTCGGGTCCTGAGGCTGGAGTGATGAGCAGATTCGTTAGGTAGCCTGCAACAGAAACACAGACGATGACCGGCCAGAGTGGCCACCTCGCGCGAAACAGGATCGCGAAAGCGATCGGAGCCAATGCGATCGCGACCCACTGAGTCCACTCGGGCACCGTCGCCGCATCGCCCTGGGGTAACGTTCGCCACGCACCGGCGAGCCGCAATCCGATCGCGACGCCAACGGCGATGGTCAAGAGTGAGACGCACCCGCCGGCAAGTCGAGCGACACCGGCGGAAAGGTGTCCCAGGGCTAGTTCCGTTAATCCGACCGTGATTTTGAGTCCAGGAATGAGCACGATCAAGGCAGCAAGCGTTACCAGCCGATCATCCAGCGGCGTGACAAAGTGAGCCAAAGCGAGGCCGCCAATCGCAGCCATCATGCCAGCGACAGGCTCAAAGAA
>JBBSJZ010000745.1:0-2632 GCA_038256795.1 Pirellulales bacterium
CTCTCGCTCGATTCGGCAAGCAAGATCACGCTCGGCGACGTGAAATGGCCGACGATTGTCATCCGATATCAAGTCTTCTCGTACCGGTCGGCACCGCTGCATCGGATCGCTAAAGTCGAAACGCCGCTGGAGTTCGACATCGTTCTCGACGTCCCACAACTGGGACGAATGCCGTTTGGGAAACTGAGTCTCGTCGAGGAAGCAACCGCATCGTTCACGAGCCGCCAAGGTTACCTACGAAAGATCGCCGACGGACCCATCACCGCGATAGAACCCTCTGGGTTTTCTAAAATGGCGGTCAAGGGAAGCAATGCCAAGACCGTCCAGGCCGGTAGTAGCTACGCCTTTGAATTCCGCGGCATCGGCACGCGACCGAGGTATTTCGTATTGTGTGAGTTCGAGATCAAGGTGTCGCATGACAACGCCGCCAAATGAACATCCCGCTGGGGATGGGGGCCCGAAGCTGCCGTCGCGGTATCGTCATCCGATCGCGGTCGGCAGGGGGCGCTTCGCCACCGTGTTCGCAGCCACCGACAATGAGCTGCAACGTGACGTCGCGCTGAAAGTCATTTCACTCGCCGGCCGCACGGTGGACCAGCAACGACAGTTTTTTCGCGAAGCACGGCTCGCCAGCCGTTTGCGACATCCGGCAATTTGTCCGGTGACGGACGCACAACGGCTCGACGATTGTTTGATCCTATCAATGCCTTTGCTCACCGGGGGCAGCCTCGATCACGCCACCGCAGTTGAATCGTCGGATGAAGTCAAGCAATCCGTTAAGCGATTCATTCGAGTTTGTCAGGCGATCGGGTACTTGCATCGCGCCGGATGGTTGCATGGTGACATCAAGCCGGAGAATATCGTTCGCGATTCCAAGCATGAGTTCTACGTCGTCGATTTCGGAACGAGTCGACCGATCGACGTGGCAACGACTCCCGAGGACGACCGACTCGTCGGCACGCCAGCTTACCTCGCGCCCGAAATCGCCCGCGGTGCATCGGGACCGACGCTCGCGACGGAGGTCTACTCGCTGGGGGCAACGCTATTCACTCTGCTCACTGGGCAGCCGCCCTATCAAGGCGAGACGCAAGCGATTCTCTCGCAGGTTGCTGGCGGCGAGTTTCCCCGACTCCGCATCGTCAATCGCAAACTCACCAGCACTTTGGAACAAATCGTCTCCAAGGCCTGTCACGCGGAACCGGAGCTGCGGTATGCGAGCTGCGACGAACTCGCGCGCGATCTGCAAGCGTACCTCGACAATCGATCGCTCACGGCCCAGCGACTTTCCGTCGCGAGTCGTGTCCGGCTGTGGTCGCAGCGAAACCGCTCGACGTCACGGATGCTGGTTTTGGTCGCAAGTGTACTGCTATTGGGCACCCTCACGTCGGCTTCGGGATGGTCCGTCTCGATCCGCAAAAGCAACGCGTTTCTCGCTAGCGAAAGGGTGCTCAAAGACAAATCACGGCAATGCGAACTTGCTGAGACCCGACTTCAATCGAGTCTTGCGAGTACACAAGACCAGCTAAGAGTCGCGGAGGGGGCACTCAAGCGAGAGGCGGATTCTCTCAAGGCCGCAGAAGCGAGCCGCGATCAAGCCGCGAAGGAACTCGCCCGCGCCGAAGAACTTTCGCAGCAATCGATGGCCGCGAACAAGCGTATTGTCACCATGATCCAGTCGCAACACTCGGCGGATGAGACGCTCAAATTGGCGGCACAGACGGATGTCCAACAAGCACATGACGTGAAGGCTAACGAATACTTCGCCATCGTCTCCAGCGTCATCGACGCGCGCGCTTGGCACAGCAATGCCGATGCGCTCAAGCTACTTGAATCGACCTCGCAAGAAATGCGCGGGCTTGAGTATGCGATGTTAAAGCAACGTCTTATGACGAACAGCAAGCTCAAACCGATCACGTTCGCCGAAACGGATGATTCGTGCATCCTCGATGCCAAGGCCGAGCAAATCGCGATCTGGGGTACCGGTCCGGACGTGACCGTGCATCGTGTGGATGGGAAAAGAAGCCTATCACTCAAGCCCACCTCGAGCCAGAGTGCCGAGTTTGACGCGGACGTCGCGTGTTTCGATCGCAGCGGACGATGGCTTGCGATCACGTATCATAACGCCGCAGTGAATACGACCACGGAAATGAAAACCATCCTCGCCCAGTGGGACTTGACGTCATCGCCGCCACGAATCGTGCGCTCAGCGACGCTCGCGGGCAGAATTCAGTCGCTCCGTCTTTGGGACGAAAAAACAGCCATCGGGCTGGTCAAGGATGCGCGGGGTCAATATTCGCTCGTCGAACCGTTTTCGAATTCCGTCGTGTGGAAATTACAAGGCGACCGTGACAAGATCAAAGGTACAAAACCGCTTCCGGATCCGGTGTCGGTGTACTTTGTGGATTTGGGCACTGATCTATGGAGTTCGATGAATTTTGTGAGCGTGGATGCAATCACCCAATCGAACCCGTGTTTTCACATCGTCGATTTTTTCGGCACAAGCTCGGTGACATCGTGTGACTTGGGCAACCAGTCGATCCAGGGTTGGCCGCATCAGTGGTCGTTGCGAAGCGAACCCGTGATCGGAACGGGCATCCTGGAACAACACTCATTGGATTGCGGAACTCTCGCA
>JBBSJZ010000746.1:0-2622 GCA_038256795.1 Pirellulales bacterium
CTTCGCTTCGAGGCATTTTGTTTTATCTCGCTGCTTTTTCTTTTTCTTGCCCGCTCTTAGTAGCCGAAGTGTGATTCCGGGGGCAACGTATGCCGTACGAACGGCCTCCACCCAGTGGCAACGACCGACTGACTCAACAACGCAAAGTTTGCGGCGTGATCCTCGCTGGTCGTCAAAGACGATCCGATCGCCAATGCACAAACGGTCTAACCAGTCGCCCTGGACCGGCAAGCAGGCGTCTGCCGGCACAGGGGGGGCGGACGGCTGTTCTTCAGGAAACAACCAAATCCTCGCGGGAGCCGTTATTTGGCCGAGCAGATTTCGTCGAGGGCTCCACTTGATGACCTGGGCACCAGGTTCGATGGGGCCCGTCCGCAATTTAGGGCCAGCGAGATCCATCAGCACACGACATTTCCGGCCGAGGGATTGTTCGGCACCACACAGATGTCCGATCATACGTTTCCATGCGGAAGCATCGTCGTGGGCACAGTTGATTCGCATGCAGTCCATGCCGTTTGCCAGCAATTGTTCGACTAGCCTGGGATCGTCGGCCGCTTCGGTCGGCATGGTCACCATGATGCGAGCATTTCGCTTCGCTGGCGGAGGTCCTAGTAGCGCTTCGGTGTGCTGTTTCAGCAGCATTCTACCCTCCTCGAAACCGTTGATCGGAGCGGGCGATGTGCACTCAGGCACGGGTATCTGAGCTAAACGGTGTAAGGCATCCAGCACCTTGTTGACGCTAGTCAGAACGTGCGACTCAGTTCGTCCCAGCGACGACAGCCCAAGTGCAGATAGACGTTCCTGAATGAGACGCATTTCACGACGTCGCAGAGCAAGGTAGTGAAATAAGTTGCGGGCGCTCTGTAGGTACGTCGGATGAATGTTCGTGGCTTCCTGAAGCCCCAGTGCCTCCAGATCCAGCATTTGTCGGCGGATCACGCTGAGTTCTTGGATCAGACTCTCGAGTTCGGTCATTTGATGAGTCATTGCAGTCTCTGCTATTGATTGTTGCACTGACGATTGCCGCTTCGATGGGTACGCCGCTTCGCATCCCTGTTCTTCGGGCAATGTTATCGTCGCATTTAGGTCGGTGCAGGAAGCGTTCGCCGAACTCGCGTGGTTCGCCTGGGTATTTAGAATGTCATTCATCATGATTTTACTTTTCTTGCGCTCCATCATTCATTTCTCGCATCGACTTGTTGGCTTTGCCCACCGTCACTAGTGCAGTTCCACGGCCGGCACGAACGGAAAACTGACAGCGATCGCGCTGCCCAAATTTTAACCGGATCGTTTCTTATTCGAAGTCCATCAACCGGCTGAACCAAGACTCTTTTTTGTGCGGCTGTCTGTGACCAGCCCGGTGCAGCTCGTCGTCGTCATGGTCCAAGGGTTCACGCTGGTACCCTTGGTCAGACGCTGGTGCCGATCGGGATAAAGTGGCTGACGCCAACTCAATCAATTTTCAAATTCTCCGCGATCGAGCCAGATGCCACGGCACTTCGGGCAGTAATCAATTTCGACTCCTTGGCGATCGGCCATGTGTAGGTCGATGGAGCATATTGGGCATTGCATTCTTAATTCTCAAGGGTTGTAATGAGGTGGTTGCCTCCTGATGAGTCCGACCAAGTTCGCTCGACATCTCTTAGATGTCAGAGAGCGAAGATCAGTCTCGACCGTAAAACACGTTCCGAATCTCATCCAGCAGCTTACTTTCGGCTTTGCAAATCCCGCCGAAGCCCATGAAGCCACCCGAAGCGATGGCTACTTGAGTTGCTTGCCGCAAAAGCTGGCGGGCCATCGTTTGCTGAAGAATCGTTGGAGATTGACTGATGCGGCATTCGGTATAGTCGACCCACAAATCCCAGAGCGCCTGAGTCGGACGAATATCCAGCCAAGTTTGCACCTTCGCGGCGGCCGCTGGGTGGTTGAACAAGTGGGTTTCGCAAATCGCAGCAACAGCCGCTTGGCATTCGGCCTCTGTGACCGAGTCGCTAGCCCAGGCTACGAATGCAATTGGTGAGAGCTGCAGCGCGGGGAGGGTTTTCGGCGTAAATCCCGCATCCAATAGCCGCCCAAGAAGGGCGTCATCGTCGATGAATGCAACTTCGGCAATGGCCCTCATTGCCCCTTCACGTTTGTAGTATGCATCCACAGCATCGTATGCTTGCTGCTCGTCGAGCGGAGCAACGCTCTTTCGTAGCAGTGTTTTTCTCTCTAGTTGAAGTGCTTCGAACAGCGAATCATTGGCCAACATCATCAAGACTCCTCGATCTTTCAAATTAGGGGAATGGTCGGACGTTCCGATCGCAACGAACACTGTCCGTCGTTGTCCAACTCTACGCCTATCGATCACAGCCGTTCTATAGAAAAAACGAAAAGAACTGTTTGCAAAAGCGAATAGCGCAGCGCTAGGTGTATCGCGTATAATCTTGAAGCTTGGCGTATCGATTTCAATCCCCTGCTTTCAGGAGCCGCAAACATCATGTTTCGCAAATACCTTCCGGTTTTCAGTTTCCTGGCTGTTGGTATCGCCGTGGCGATGGCCCTTCTGGATCGCAACCTTCCGCAGGCGCACGCCATGACTGCACACGGAACGGACAAGAAGACGATGGTCACCGTGCC
>JBBSJZ010000747.1:0-2610 GCA_038256795.1 Pirellulales bacterium
AACAGTCCGACGAGTCCCAACGGGATCGTCATTCCGAGTGACGCTTTGGTGACCAGTTCAAAGGCTGCCGGATAGGACATTCCAATGCCCTCGACGTCATCGGCTTGAGCAACGCTTTGGGTTGCGACGTCTGCTTCTGGAATCCACGCGGCAACCGATTCAGGAACGTACACACTGAAGTACTCGGCAACCGTTGGCAGCCACAGCATCAGAACCGCCAACGTTAGCAATCCCATGTAATGACCCAGCACGACGGCTTCGCGAGAAAGCCAACTCGTTCGCAGTCCCAAAAATACTCGCCATGCCCGTAGTGGTTGACCCAAGTGCAGAGACGCGATATTCAATCCCGCGCCGCCGACAAGCAGGGCTACCAGAGCCGACCAACGCGAGACTGCCGCCGATGTTTCATAGCCACCCAGTGCCCAAACGGTCGACAACACCCGTTCTGCAATCACAATTCCAACGGATGCCTGCGTCGCGACCAACATCACCGCCAAGGGCCAGTGACTTTCGGCAACCTCATCAACGCCAATGTCTTGAGGCATCGAACCATCGACCTGCGTCGTACGCGACGAACGATAACGCGTTGAAGGCCTCGTGATCGATGAGAGAGGAGCCCCCGGCGCCAATCGCTTCTGATCGCTGGGTGTGGCGACCCGATCGACCAAAGTGATCGCGATCGCTTCGTTGGGACATGCTTGTACGCACGCGGGAGCCTCTCCCACGGATAGCCTTTGGTGGCACATGTCGCACTTACGAACAATGCCAAGTCGGTCACTGTAGCGTGGAACTTCATAAGGACACATCATCGTGCAATATTTGCAGCCGATGCATTGATCGTCCAAGTGGCGCACGATCCCGGTGACCGGGTCTTTTTCATAAGCTCGAACGGGACAACCATTGAGACAACCCGGATCTTCGCAGTGATGACACGCAGTCGTCACATGCTGGATCGCCGGTAAGACCTGCGTCGACTCTTCCCCAATTGTGAGGGTACCGACTCGGCGCCATGATTCGTCTTCTTCGAGGCCATTGAGCGTATGACAGGCGACGACGCACGCTTTGCAGCCGCTGCACTTATCAAGATCGACTTCAAACGCGAACTGTTGGTCGGGGGACGGTGGCGACGCGGGAAGCAAATCTCGATAGTAACGAGACTGGGCGGGAGCATTCAAGACATTCCCCGATTCATGCAAAACGCTGAATCGCTCGACCGCCGACATCGTTTGTTGTTCGCGCAGCAATTGCCCGACAAAGTCTTGGGAAGGTTCGGCGATGGGAAGCGTTGACGACATGAATACGATCAAAACAACAAAACGGTTACGCTGGTCACCGCTTCATCAAGATAAAACGGAATTACCAGTGCCCCAGAAATCGGACTTTCGCTGCTCTCTCGACCGGCACGAAGGAGATTTGTTTCATCCGTACACGCAACGCCACCACATCCAGTCGCGAACCCTGGCAGTCCGTCACCGGAATCGACGACGGTTTTAAGTCGCAACCGAGAGCTATCGGGCAAACCTTGATAGGCGACGCTGTCGAGTACAAAACCCTCATCGGTTACCGTCCAGATTTCATAACCTTTTGCAATTGGGGTAGCCGCCGAACTGATCAATGCGACGACGGACATCAAGCGACCTTCGCAAATGACCGGAATCGCAAGCGCCGTATTGAGAAGTCCGGCGGAAGCTCCTGCGGCACGAAGAAATCCAGGATGGTTTGGCAAGTCATCGTGAATCACCGACTTCGCGGCTGACCATGCTTGACCGGGCAAGCCACTTCCTTTCTCAAACCTCACAAAGGAGCTGACGTTCGAGAACCTCTCCAAATTTGCAAAATAGCCCGCACGAAGCTTTACCTCGCTATAAACACCAACGGGTTCCCAAATCTCAAATACACCCGCACCGATGTCTTTTGAAGCGATCGCCAGAACCGCGACGCTTCGGACGCTGCTGCTGCAGTACAACGGAATGGCGATCGCGGAACCGATACCTTCTATCCCGTGATCACCGGGAAGTAGTTCAGCAACGCCGGTCGCGACGGACTTGGCAGCCAAGTGAGTGGCATAAGAATCATCGCCGTCCGTCAGTGCCGAATCAAACACGTCATAGGTTCGTATATCGACCAAGAGCGAATCGCTCAGCCGGATTGGAGATGCAATCATGCGGCACTCTCCTGCTCTTGTTTCTGTTTGATTTGTTCGCGTTTAGCGGCATCCTCTTTCAGCTTTTTGTGATCTTGCTCTTCCAAGAAGTTGATCATTTTCGCGCGATATTCATAGTATTCGGGATGATCTAAAATGTCGGCCCGCACTCGCGGACGTTTCCATGGCAAGTCCAGAATCATGCCCACCTTCGCACGCGGACCGTTTGTCATGATCACCACGCGGTCACTCATAAACAGGGCTTCGTCGACATCGTGCGTGATCATCAATGTTGTGATCTTGTTACGCATCAAGATCTCTAAAAGAATTTCTTGAAGTTCCATCCGCGTTAGCGAGTCAAGCATCCCGAATGGCTCGTCGAGCAGCAGCATTTTCGGGGAGAGCGCGAAGGCCCGGGCGATGCCCACGCGCTGGCGCATCCCTTGCGAAAGTTCACCGGGCCTCTT
>JBBSJZ010000748.1:0-2607 GCA_038256795.1 Pirellulales bacterium
ACAACTACACCGGCACCGATCGAGTGCAGCGATTGAATGAGGCGACTAACGATCACGACCAGCCGCTCGACGTGATCCTGACGACCTACGGCACGCTCCGCCGTGACGCTGCCGAGCTTCGTGAGACGGAGTTCGACTATGTGATTTTGGATGAAGCCCAAGCGATCAAGAATCCACAAAGCCAGGCGGCGAGAGCGTCACGGCTGCTGCGTGGTGATCATCGTTTGGCGATGACCGGTACGCCGGTCGAGAATCATCTCGGTGATCTCTGGTCGCTGTTCGATTTTCTCAATCCTGGAATGCTCGGTCGCGCGCCTCGAATCGCTCAGTTGCCCGACGATGAAGATCGCCAACGGATCACGCACGTCAGCCAATCGCTGCGTCCGTTCATCCTCCGCCGCACCAAGTCGCAAGTGCTGACGGAGTTACCCGCCAAGGTCGAACAGACGCTGTCGTGCGAGATGGAACCGATGCAACGGAAACTGTACTCGCAATTGAAGGAACACTACCGATTGCACCTGAGCCATAAGGTCAAGGAGCTCGGTTTGAAGCGTTCGAAGATTCACGTGCTCGAGGCGCTGCTGCGGTTGCGTCAAGCCGCTTGTGATCCGCGGCTCGTGGACCCCGATTGTGGTGTTACGGGGGCGAAGATCCTAACGCTTCTCGTGCAACTCGAAGAGATCCTCGGCGAAGGCCACAAGGTGCTGTTGTTCTCACAATTCACGAAACTGCTGGCGCTCGTGCGCCGGGAACTCGACGCTCGCGGGTGGACCTATGAATATCTCGATGGCAAAACGAATAATCGCGCCGAGCACGTCCGACGATTCCAAGAAGACGACGATTGCAACTTGTTTTTGATCAGCCTCAAAGCGGGCGGCAACGGGCTCAATCTCACCGCCGCCGATTACGTGTTCATTCTCGATCCATGGTGGAACCCCGCCGTTGAGGCGCAAGCGATCGACCGCGCCCACCGCATGGGCCAAACCAAGAGCGTGATGGCGTACCGCATGATTTGTGAAGACACGGTGGAAGAAAAAATCATCGAGCTGCAGCAAAGCAAACGCGACCTCGCCGACGCCATCATCAGCCAGGACAAGAGCCTCATCAGCGAACTGACCGCCGCTGATCTGCAACAACTGCTGTCATAAACCACTGACCCAAAGCTCGCGGGATGCAAATCACCACCCGAGTTCGTGGGCGAGGGACCATGCTTGTCCCTCACTAACGCAGGCGGTGACTCAGCCGACATGGCGATTGCGAGATGTCGATCCATCAACCGATCGCGACTTCCAACGGTCCGCGACGATCGTGTCCAGAACGAGTTGCGTGATGTGATAGATAATCATCGGTAGCACGCTGACGCCAGCATCGATGGCGATTTGCAAGCCGACCATCAGTGTCTTTTGGCTGCCCGAAATCCCCACGGCGATTTGCTCGCGGCGGTCACCACCGAGCTGCCGCGTGAGCATGATGCCAGCGAGCAGTGCGGCCAAATGGATAGCGGCGGCGGCGGCAACAACGACTGGAATCGAAATCCAAAAACTGAGCATGACCCGCTCACTCGCGGCGTGCTCACGATGGATCGAATCCGCGCCCGCGGCGGCGCCGAGCAACACCATCACCAGAATGCCGAACTGGGCCGTGAACGACAATTTTACTTTGTTGCGATCCGCCCAAACGGCCGCGCCAGCGACGCGAATCAATTGCGCGAAGAAAATCGGCAGCACGACGATCAGCGTTAGTTTTTCCATTTGGGCGAGAGCCGAGATCTCGACGCCAACGTGCCGAAGCAGCAAACTCATCCCGATCGGCACCACCACGACGCAGGCGAGGTTGGTCACCACCGTGGTGAAGATCGCGATCGAATCATCGCCTCCCGCCCGGCGAGTCCACACCGACGCCGACGCCAGCGAACACGGCACGAGCGCCGCGACCGCCAATCCTCCATACATGCCCGGCGCGAGCACCCAGCCAAACGGAATTGCTAGCAAAGGGACCCCGATGATATTGACGAAGATCGCGACGAGCGACGGTAACGGTCGACGGAAGCTGTTTCGGATCGCGGCGGGGTGCAGCGACAGCCCCATCAGCATCATCACGATGAAGACGACGGAGTCGCGAAACATGGCGTTTTCGCGCAGCGGCCGCAGCCCGTCAGCGGCCGCGAAGCCGACGATGAGGCAGATGGCGATCGATCCGAAGAACCAATGCCGAGCCAGCTTTCCCCACATGCCGCAATTCCCCTAATCGACCTATCGGCAACCCAGCCCGGAACTTTAGCATGGAAGCTGTTGGGAAGAGAGCACTCTTTGACACAACCCCTGAAAGGATCCGGCGGATGCATGAACGGACGCAGCGCGGTATCGCTCGCTTGATCTTCGTTCTGTGCTGCGCGGCTCCGACTTTATTGACGCTCTTCTTTGTCGTGGTGAGCTGGACGCCTTGGTACCACCACCGCGTTTGTCGGGCGATGGAACAACAATTGAGCGAGGACACGGGACTCGTCGTCCGCATCGGCGATTTTCAACGGCTTAGGCGCGTCGCCCTCGCCTTTGGGCCAACCTTCGCGCTGGCTGGCGCGGTCGCCATCGGTGGCTTCGGTCTGGT
>JBBSJZ010000749.1:0-2595 GCA_038256795.1 Pirellulales bacterium
AAGGGCAGGAAGGGAAGAAGTGAAGAAGTTGCTAGTTGCTAGTTGCTAGTAAAGACAACGCTGCACCCGTTTTCCCCGCTGCCGACTAGCAACTAGCAACTAGCAACTCTCCTTCCTCCCTAATCCGGGGTGTCGAGATACGGGTCTTGGCCGATTTCTCGTTGCATTTTTTTTCGTTCCTTCTCGTGGTGCATGAGCACCATGCGATCACGAAAATGCTTTCGCTCGACTTTGGCTTGCGCACGTCGAAAAAGCTTGGCAAAACGATTGACGGGACCGTCCGAAATTTCGCCTTTGGATTTCAGTTTTTCGGCTTTCGTATTGCCGAGTCCACTTTTGAGGATGTCGTCGTCGAGCGACAGAAATTGTCGATACGAGCCCTTATCGCCCTGGCGTCCGCAGCGACCGATCAATTGGCGATCGATGCGGGCGGCGTCGTGCATTTCGGTGCAAATCACATGCATCCCGCCGAGGCGCTCAATCTCCGAAGCGAGTTTCACGTCCGTCCCACGTCCGGCCATGTTGGTGGCGACTGTGACGCATCCGCGGCCGCCCGCGCGAGCGACGATCTCGGCTTCCTCGGCGACTTTGTTCGCATTGAGCACCTCGTGGGCGATGCCGACTTCGTCAAGCAAGCGTGACAACAACTCGCTCTTGTCGATCGAACGCGTGCCGATCAGTACCGGTCGGCCCATTTGGTGGATCTCACGCACTTCTTCGACAATGGCATTGAACTTAGCCAGCATCGAACCGAAAACACGATCCGGCATTCGTTCCCGGCGTGGGGGGCGATTCGTGGGCACGCGAAGGACTGGCGTGCGATAGATCCGCTTCAATTCACTGGCACTCGTCGCTGCGGTGCCGGTCATGCCGGCGAGATTGGGATAACGCAGAAACAGATCCTGGACCGTGATCCGCGCGGCCTGGCCCGTCGGCACACTGATCTCGATGTTCTCTTTCGCTTCGATCGATTGGTGGATTCCGTCTCGCCACTTTCGGCCATCCGCCAATCGTCCGGTGAACTCATCGACGATGACGATTTCTTGAACCCCTTTGTCGTTCGGTTTCACCACGTACTGGCGATCTAAAATGAATTCAATGTGAACCTTGATTGCTCGCTCGGTGTACTCGTACAAATCGACGAGTCCCATGGTGCGAACCAAATCGGTTTTGGGCAGCGAACGCACCCGCTGACGCCCGCGAGCGGTCAACTCATATTGTTTGGTCTCGTGATCGATCGTGAAGTGCTCTTCGACCAGGTAATCGGGGGCGTGCTCGGCTGCCCATCGATAGCTCTCAACAATCTGGTCGCGGACGTTGTCTTCGATGCTGCCGATGATGAGCGGTGTGCGTGCTTCGTCAATCAGGATGCTGTCCGCTTCGTCGACGAGACAGAAATGCATGCCCCGCATGACGATACTGTCGCCGCCACCGGCGCCGCTAACGCCATCGCCGAGGATCTCGGTCTGCAGCCGGTTTTGGGCTCGGAGCAGCAATCGGTCGCGAAGGAAATCGAAGCCGAACTCCTTCGCCGTGCCGTACGTTACTGCCGCCGCGTAGGACTTGCGACGGCTGCCCTGGTCGTCGGGCGTTTGGATGATCCCGACACTGACACCGAGCTTGTCAAATAGCGGCATCATCCACTCGGCGTCGCGCTTGGCGAGGTAGTCGTTGACGGTGGCGAGGTGGGCACCTTTGCCGACGAGCGAGTGCAGGTACAACGGCAGTGTCGCGGTGAGCGTCTTACCTTCGCCCGTTTGCATCTCGGCGACGTGGTTCTCGAACAGCGAAATTCCGCCGATCATTTGCACGTCGTAGTGACGCATCTTGAGCGATCGGCGACCCGCTTCGCGGCACAGCGCATACGCTTCGGGCAAAATCAGCGAGAGCTTTTCGCCCGCCATCGCGCGGTAGCGAAGTGCGAGGGATCGTTTGCGGATCGACGCGTCGTCCTCGGCTTTGAGGGTGGGTTCGAGGGCGTTGATTTGAGCAAGTTGGCGACGCCAGCGAGATACTTTATGGCTAAGCCAGTTGCGCCGAAACAGCGACCGTGTCGTGCCACTCGGATCCGAACTCCGACGCTGGTTCGCTTCTTCCAATGCCGCAGCCAGATCGGCTTCGCTATCGGGTGTCGATTGAGGGATCGCGACAAGATCGTCGAGTTCTTCTTCGAGTGGCAAGTTCGGCGCCAGCGGATCGAGCACGCCGAGCTCCGGGTCGACTGCCGCAGGAGTTTCTCTACGAGTACCAGCTGGATCGTTCGTGCGAGTGGTCATGCGCGGCTGGCTTAAGCGGGGATCGTTCAAAGGGGAGAGAGCGGCAAGGGCGGCGTGCGACCACGGGCATCGCCACAGCGGAAGCGTTCGCCGTCGATCAAGGTCCGAGCGAGCCCGACTTGCTCATAAATTTGACGCTTCGACGCTGAGAAAGTCACGGGGCTAACGCGGTTTCACGGCGAAAATACCAGTTTAGCGAACAAACTGGGCGTTTCAGCCAGAGTTTGCGGCTTTCACTCATGAAGCTGGGGGTTTTGGGCCGAATTTGCCTCGTATTCCGCTAGTTCTTAATCTGACGGTGGGATTGGTCGATCCTTTC
>JBBSJZ010000750.1:0-2594 GCA_038256795.1 Pirellulales bacterium
CGATCGAGTCGTTTTCCTCCGTCATGGTCGACTCGTGCGAGATTTACGGATGTCAGACCTGGCTCAGCGACATCGAATCATGGCGTTACCCCCGAGCGAGGAAGTCGTCGTACCACGGCACCTTGCATCGGCGGTAAGCGTGAACGAGACGCCGACCACGCATCATCGCCCGGGACAACTTCGCATCGATACGGCGGGAGACCTGGCGCCCTTGTTGAGTTGGCTGGATTCACTCTCGCTGGAGCGCGTTCGAATCGAGCCTTTGGGGCTTCGTAGCGTTTACGATGACGTTCACCGAAACTTGGTGGAATCGAAGCGGACGCAGGAGGTGGTGTCATGATCCATCGCGTCATGCTCCGGACATACATTGGCCAATCGGCGCTGCTGTGGTGCGCGTGCGGGCTCGCTTTGTTCTCGTTCGCCTGGGTTCGAGTGTGGGTCACGAGTCTTCTCGACATGGGCCAATTCCGCACCATCCTCGAACAGTTTCGTCAGTTCGAAAAGTTTGCACCGATTGAGTTCGATTCGCTATTCACCTATCCCGGTCGCGTCGGGATGACGTTTGACGAACCGATCGTGATTCTTTGCACGGTGATCTGGTGCATTTCTCGCGGCAGCGACTGCGTCAGTGGCGAACTGGGTCGTGGAACGCTGGAGATGTTGCTCGCACAACCGATCACGCGTCGTCAATTGTTGATGTCGCATGCGACGGTGTCGGTCAGCGGCTTAGGGCTGCTTTGCTTGCTCGTGTGGGCTGGAGTGTTCGTGGGCGTTCACACAACGACAATTGAAGAGACCGTCGAGACGCCAAGTTTTACGATCCCGTGGTTGAACGTTGACGTGCCCCTTACCACCGTCACCCCCGCGAAAGAAACGATGCCGCTCGCCGATCGGGTCGATTCGGGTGTATTTGCGGCGCCCACGTTTCACTTGTTTGCGTTCGGATTTTTCTTGCTCGGACTCACGTCGCTCGTGAGCAGCTTCGATCGTTATCGTTGGCGAACGGTGGGCACCGTCGTCGGCATCTACGTGGTCCAGCTCGTGATGTTTGGTCTGGGTAAGGCGACGAAGAACCTTGAATGGCTCGGCAGCATTTCGTTCTTCAGTTGTTACAAGCCCCAGAAAATGGTGACGCTTGCCGTGAATGATACGTTGTCCGCGCCCTGGAGTTTATCCACGACTACGCCAGGCGCGGATTTGCCGCCACTGGCTTATCCCTTAATCTTGATCGGACTCGGTGTCGCTGCCTACGCCGCTGCGTCGATCCAGTTCACACGTCGGGATCTGCCCGCGCCGCTTTGATCATTCATCGCCACGATCACCGTCATTTGATGACGTCGAGTTTACGCGTGATGCGGTAAACTTGATCCGTCAAAAGCATCGGGCAGTAGTTGCGACAAACGTTTAATTTTCCGGCTGCCGTCGAGCACGTCGATGCAGATGATCAGTAGATCGCTACCGAACTCGGCGAGAAATTGGCGACACGCGCCGCATGGTGTGACACCACCGACGCTGGCAATCGCAATCGCGTTCCAATGACGATAGCCGCGTGCAACGGCGGTCGCAGCGGCAACCCGTTCGGCGCAGAGTGTCAACGAGTAGCTGGCGTTCTCGACGTTGCAACCAACGACCACGCTGCCGTCAACAAGCAGCACCGCCGCGCCGACGTAAAAGTGACTGTGTGGTGCATATGCTTGATCTCGAGCGTCGATCGCTGCGTGCACGAGTCGGTCGATGTCTTGTTGCTTGAGCTCAGCCATATCCAAACTATTTTCGCGGTCGCGGGGGCGCGGATCTTGAGGAGGACGAAATTCAAATTCGAGTCGATTCGTTAGCATCCGCTGGATTCATTCCTGGGGAGTGTTGATTCGCTGGACGACCCATGGCCTCGCGGCTACTGGGTCCACAGACCACCTTAACGCTCGCACTAACTTAACAGGATACTCACTAGCTTGTCGCGGGGGAGCACAAAGTCGCAGCAGCGGGGTACCAACTAACCCGCGGTGACTCGAATTTGAATTCCTTTGCGAGCGGAAGTTGCTGGGGTATGATCCGGTGCGAAACCCATCACTCTACCGAGCATCAAGTTGACTGAAATGAATATTCAACGGAAACCGACCCGGCGATCGATCTGGATTTTGGGCGTGGCGACCGTCGCGTTGACGGGCTACGGTGTTGCCGGTGCGAGCCTGGCAGTGGCTGACGATGCATCACCGCCGCGTGCGGATATCCAATCCGGTCCCCGAGCCCTCTCACAAGCGTTTCGCTCGGCTTCACGTAAAGCGACCCCGAGCGTGGTGACGGTTTTCTCGTACGGGCAAAATGTTTCTGAGGAGGAAGTTGAGGCGGATGACGATCGGCCTGGGCCAACGCCAGCGCCGCAAGCGGATTCTTCGGGTTCATTGATGCAGCCCACGGGACTCGGTAGTGGCGTGGTGATATCGCCCGATGGATTGATCATCACCAACAACCACGTGATCTCGGGCGCGAAGAAAGTCGTGGTCCAGTTCGCGGACGAGACTGAGATCGTGGCGACCCAGGTCCATGGTGACCGCGATAGCGACGTCGCGACGCTACGGATCAAACGTGAAGAA
>JBBSJZ010000751.1:0-2557 GCA_038256795.1 Pirellulales bacterium
AGGACGTTCTTCATCAGCACGATGCGGCCCCGCGGCGAGTCCGCTTCGAGCCCCAGTACATCATAGGTGGGGCATGTGGGTAAACAAAAACCACAGTGAACGCAGGTCTCGATCGCATGCTTCATCGCCTCGCCGCGTGGCCCCAGGGATCGGCTATCAAGATCGTGTCGCATGAAGTGAATCAGTGTGAAGGGGGAGCCGTGAGTCGGCGGTATTTTTCAGGCATTCAGGAACAACCGAAGTCATTGACCGCGGTCATTACCCGGCGCCGACAAAACGTTTGTGCGGGTCCATCGCTTGTTGCAATCGCCTCATCAATTCGGGCGAGGGTCGTCGTCCGAGACGGCATCGGGCGGCGGTCCCCGTGAGCAAAGTGCCTCCGAGTCGATGGTGCAGCAATGTTTCATCGAGCGTGCGAATCGGCTGGGACGCCGGCCAGCGGATCCAGGCGACGTTGCCCGCGGCGCCATAGCGACGTGGGACGCGAAGTTCGTTGAGCGACGCATCGAGTGCCGTGAGCTGAGACGGCGCCAGCGGCACGCGGACGAGTCGCTCGCCCGCATCGACGTCGTTCCACTGGCGACGATGGTGCCAGCGATCGTTGTCCACCGTTTGCCAGGACGAGTCGGTCATCGCGAGCAAGCGATCTCGGCTGGCGATTGTTGACGCTTCGGTACCCGTCAACAACACTTCGATCAATCCCGCCTGGCTGATGTCGAGTGCCGTGATCTCGAGCGGACTGACACTCAATTGCTGGCACGTGCCCATGGCTTCCTCGAGCCCCGTCGTCATCCGCACCAGGGTGAGTTCATGCGTCGCGCGAGGAAAGACCTTGAGGGTGACTTCGACGATGAGCGCGAGTGAGCCACAGCACCCGGCCACCAATTTGGGAAGGTCGTAACCGGCCGCATTCTTGACGACACGTCCGCCGCCGGTGGCGATATTCCCGAGCCCGTCGATGACACGCACTCCCATCAAGAAATCACGCAGCCCGCCGTACTTCAATCGCCCTGAACCGCTCAGGTTCGCCGCGACCGTTCCGCCAATCGTCGCCCCGTGCTCGCTGCAGGGCGGGTCGAATGGCAAGTACTGGCCTTGGGTCGCGAGCGTTTCATCGAGCTCCCGCAGCGTCGTGCCCGCGAGTGCGGTGATCAGAAATTCGCCCGGCTGGTAATCGACGATCCCCGCCAGCGCCGCGGTCGAAAGCCGATCCAATTCGTCAATCGGCTGGGTCAGCGCCGACTTTGTGCTGGCGCCGACGATTTGCAACCGCGAGCACTCCCGCACGCACTGGGCGGCTTCGTCGAGCGTCTGGGGCGTATGGAGCATGGGGGGGGCGTTAGGTGCACGGATGGTTTGGCGACTGCGCCGCGATAACTTTTGGCAATCGCGGCGTGTAAGAGTGTACTAAGCCGACCTAGCCCGTGCATTACCATGGCCGAGCGGTCATAATCGACTGCATCGACATTCTCTTCCAGCACTCGTTTTTCAAACCCGCCGAATTGACATGTACCTTCGCTTCGCCCGACGATTGCTCACCGAGACCGACAAGCGACTGCTTTGGAAAGCAGCCTGGATGCTCGGTGTGAAGGGACTTCGCAGCGTGCATCTGCACAAGCGCCGGCTCAAGAAGGGCGAATTCTTCCCGCCGTTTCTTTATCTCTCCGTCATCAATAGCTGCAACCTTCGTTGCCAAGGTTGCTGGGTCGATGTCGCCGCGAAACAGCACAAGATCGAACTCGAAGCCGCGAACAAAACGATCGCTGAGGCCAAGGCGATGGGCAATAGCTTCTTCGGCATCCTCGGTGGCGAACCGTTCATGCACCGTGACCTGTTAAAAATTTTTGAAGCCAACCCGGATGTCTACTTTCAAGTCTTCACCAATGGTCACTTCATCACTGATGAAGTCGCCGCCGAGCTGCGTCGACTCGGCAACGTCACGCCACTGATCAGTGTCGAGGGCACGGAGATCGTCAGTGATACGCGGCGTGGTCGCGGTGGCGTGCTCAGTCAAACCATGAAGGGACTCGAAGCGGCACTTCGTCACAAGCTGATGGTCGGCGTTTGCACGAGCGTTTGCAAAACGAACATCGATGACCTCGTTCGCGACGCCTGGGTCGATCGGCTGGTCGAAATGGGCGTGATGTATTGCTGGTTCCATATTTATCGCCCCGTCGGTCCGGAGTCGAATGCCCAGCTCGCGCTTTCGAGTGACGAACAACGTCGCGTCCGTCAGTTCGTGGTCGACACGCGAGTCAATAAGCCGATCGTCGTCGTCGATGCTTACCACGACGACGCGGGCAACGCGCTCTGCCCCGCCGCGACGGGCTTCACCCACCACGTCGGTCCCTGGGGTGATATCGAACCGTGTCCGGTCATCCAGTTAGCGAAGGAATCGATTCACGACGCGCGTCCGCTCGCAGAAACGTTTAACAACTCGGCATTTCTCAAAGACTTTCGCGAGCTCACGGCGCAAAACACGCGAGGCTGTGTGATCATGGAACGACCCGACTTGCTCATCGAGCTGGCGGAGAAGCACGGGGCTCGCGACACCACG
>JBBSJZ010000752.1:0-2519 GCA_038256795.1 Pirellulales bacterium
AATCGACCCCACTGCGCAGAGAACGGATCCGCAACCGTCCGTCGTTTTGGTCCAATTCGGCGCGCACATCGGCACCGCTGCGATTGACCGCGATGAGGACGTCACCGACCGTTTTCGCTTGTGAAACATCGACATTGAAGACGCGATCATTTTGGCGGATTTGGAAACCCGAAGCCAGGTCGATCCCGGCTCCGAAAGCCAAATCCGTTACCTTGGTACTCGAGGTGATCCGCGGGGCCAAACGGTCGCCAATGATCGGCGGTGCCTGGAGCCCCAAACGATTCTCGATCGCCAGGTCCGTGGCCAAGGTCGATCCCGTGCCATTGTCGATCGCGAGTGTTCCCGGCAGCCCGTCGGTGTATTCGATCTGGATCGCATCACCGCTGATTGTCACCGACAACGTTCGACCGTTGAGGTCGAGTTGCTCGATGACATCCTTGATGTCGCCGATCGAGGATGCTTCGGAAAGATCCACGGGTTGCCATTCATTGCCGTCCGAGATGCGGATCACGCCCGCTTTGACACCGATACCGCCCTTCAAGTCCACCAAGCGCGTGTTGGAATCGAGCGCAGCGTTGAGCGGTTGGCCCTCGACGATCGTTGTGTAGACGCCGAGCGCGGCATTGCCGCTCACGTTGATGGGCGATGTCGACCCCGCCCCGTATTCGGCTCGCCCCACCGCGTCATTCCCGTCGAACATCACACCGTCGTCGGTCACGCGGTAACCTTGGCCGCTATCGAGCGCCCCGCCGAGTAATTGCTGATCACGAAACAACGAGTTCCCCGCGCCGAGGATCGAGTCGAGTGTTTGGCGAATCGAAATCGCGAATGCCTCACGCTCGTCCAGGGAAAGCACGTTCTGGGCTGCTTGGACCGTGATGCCTCGCGCTTCGGTGAGCGATCCGGTGATGCGGTCCAGCGAAGTGTCGGCGGATTGATAGAATGCGGAGGTTGACGTGGCATTTCGTATCAATTGGTTGCTGCGGTCGATGCCGCGCTGCAAACTGATCGCTCGACTCGCCGCAGCCGGGTCATCGGAGATTCGCAGTACCCGTCGCCCCGTGCTGAGCTGGTCGTAATCACGCTGCAACGCCACCTGGTCGCTGTTGAGTTGGTACAACGATCGTTGGACACTCAGTGGCGTGCTCGAACGAACCGTGCTGACGGGAAGTAATGGCATGGTGAGCCAGACGCGTGCGGACTATCCGATGAAAATACACTGCAACTAGTATCGTCCGCTGACCGCCCGACGATCCAATCGCTCGGCACATCCCGAATATTTACCGCAGATTGCCTGATATCCCTCAGACCTCCCGTTCCTTTGCAGAAGCATCATGATTTTGATTGGGACCATGAACTTGACCCGGACCGTCGACCGGGGCAATTTTTTTTGCCCGACGTGTGGGGGTACGAGCACGTACCGCCAGCGTTCCAGGCGTCCCTTCTTGACGATCTATTTCATACCGACGGTGCCGGTCGGCGCCAGCGAGCCGTTCATCCAGTGCGACTTGTGTAAATCTAAATGGGATCTATCGGTGCTCGAGATGGATCGGGCCGACCATGAAAAAGCCCAGCAGGAACAATTTTACGACGAGGCACTCAAGTCCGCCTTGCTGATGGTGCTGATCGACGGCAAGACGAGCGAGCGAGAAATCGAAAGTCTGCTGCACATCGGCAATGAGCTGCTCGCCCGTGAGCTGGACCGCGAAAGCCTCGGTCAATTGTGCTCGATCGCCTTACAAAACAAAATTAAGGCTGAGAATTACGTTCTCACCGTTTCCCGCCGCTGGACACCGCCGCAGCGTATTTTGGCGCTCCAGGCGATGTTTTTGGCTGCAACCGCCGATGGCGAGCTCTCGGCTGCCCGGTTGAAAACGCTCGCTGAGCTCCGCAAAACCCTCGACTTGACGGACACGGAGTACGAGTCTGCGATCGAAGAGGCGATGCGACTCAATTAGCCGTTGTAGCGCGGTTCGAGTAGCCGTCTTGGCGTGGTGACGCGCATCCCTAAAATCAGTCCACGGCTGCGCGCCACCGAGCGACTGCCGAATCCCCTTCCCAACTGTTGGCCAACATGCCTGATCATCACGACCTCGACATCAAACGCGTCGCAATTCTGTTCGCCGGCGGTCCCGCGCCGGCAGCCAATGCCGTGATATCGACTGCCGCGTTTTCGTTCCTCGAGGAGGGGGCCCAGGTTTTTGGCATTAAGCACGGCTACAGCCGGCTGGCCGAGTACTCCGCTGCGGAACCGATGCAGGAAGGTCGCGATTACATCAACTTCACTCACGAATTGCTGACGCACGCCCGCACCAGTCGCGGCATCATGATCGGCACCGCGCGAACCAACCCCGGCAAACACGTCAGCGCCCCCGAGCACCTCAAGGACGCCGAACTCGTCGCCCCGCTGCGTCGTGTTTACGAGGGTCTGTGCTCGCTCGAAGTCGACGCGCTGATCTCCATCGGCGGCGACGATACGCTGAAAACGGCGAACAAGATGAAAATGTTTCAGGACAACT
>JBBSJZ010000753.1:0-2510 GCA_038256795.1 Pirellulales bacterium
TGGGATTGATGGGATTGGTAATGAACGACACGATCGCAGCAACGAGGGGCTCACGAATCGCATCGACCGCGTGATCGAAGATCTGGCTGGCGATGACCGCTGGTTTTTGTTCGCTTGCGTGGCCGTGTCCCCAGCCGTTAATTTGATCCATCGAAGGCGTCCTTGCGTTGCGTGTCTGTTTAGCAACGTCAATGTGACGCGGGACGCCTTCTTCATGAAATACCGATTCGCAACTTCCGCCTTTGCAAGCAACTCACCCAAGCAAAACCGCCACAGCGAAGCGCCGTGGCGGGACTACACCCTTCTTGCCTTGGAATTTGAGCAAAGACCGGCTCGCCGAGTTGCAGCTTTTTTCGCCGTGTCAAAGCCAGCCCAAAACAACGTAAACTTGGTTCGTCCGGGCCTCGTCACTACGATGACCCCGTGAGCGTCGCAGCGGGCAACCTAAATTTGCCGCATCGGCATCACCTTGCGGAGCTGACCAAACGTCCCACCCTTCGCAACCTTTCCTCGTAGCAGCTCCACCGCCTCACTGCATATTCCGACCAGTAACCCATCGTCCTCCACACTTTCCAGTTTCCGTACCAGTCGGTCCCGCGAGGCCACCTTCTTTGAAAGTAGCTGACGAAGCGGTTCGACGTCCACAACTGGCTCTGACGCGATTTCCATCAAAGCCGTGTTCGCGGCCGTCAGGATCTCGTGGACGAATGTGCCCGGGGCAAATTTTCCGAGGATGTGATTGATGGGATTAAGGAGCGATTCCTCAATCTGTTTAACCGTCTTGCTCGCACGTGCTGTGCAACCACCGGTTCCATCGCGACCTTTGTTGCGAATCACCACTTGGCGATCTCCACCGCGGTCGCACCACATTTGGCTGCCGCAGTGGCCACAGACTCGTCCGAGTTGGCTTGTGCTAAGTACGCAAGTAACGGATCTTTGTCGATGGACAGAAGTTCACACTTTCCCGAGTGACGATCACAATTGATCAACTTACATTGGCGGACTCGTTCACTCGGGTGAGACGCGGGTCGCCCCGACTTGAAATCTAAACAGCTCGTCGCAGTCAACTGCGGCGAGCTGTTTCTATAAATGCCAACGACTTTGCTCGTCGTTGGTGAGCCGAGTCAAATTATTCGACGACGAATAGTTCCCGACGCGCTCAGTCGCCCTTAAGAATGCTTTCTCGGGGGCCATTCGCGTCGCAAAAACAGCGTCGAGTGTCGCAATTTGTCCCCCACGCGCGACTCTGAACGGTGATAATGGCCAGTGGGTTGTGAATGACCCTTATTTGGCATGCAAAATTTGGCATTCAAAGTGAAATGCTTCCGTTCGTACCGCCGAGAACTTGATGAGCAAGACTCGATTATCCATGACCGCCGCTTTCATCGCGGTTCTGTTCGTTTCCGTCGCGGATATTGCCGCGTCTGCCGACGACGTAGCCCCTTCGTCCCAGCAAGTGGAGTACTTCGAGCGCGAAGTGCGCCCGATTCTTGCGGAGCACTGCTATTCGTGCCACAGCGCCGAGTCCAAGAAAATCCAAGCCGGATTGGTGGTCGATAGTCGCGCTGGGTTGCTCCGCGGTGGCGATTCGGGTGAGGCGATCGTGCCGGGGGATGTGGACGGCAGTTTGTTAATCGAAGCCGTTCGATACGATTCGTACGAGATGCCACCCAAAGGAAAGTTGCCGGACGAAGACATTGCGGCGATTGAGCGATGGGTCGAGATGGGAGCGGCCTGGCCTAGCGAAGAGCCACCAACCTCCAGCGCTGCGAGTCCGGAATTCGATCTTCCTCGACGTAAAGCAGGCCATTGGGTTTGGCAGCCCATCGAGTCGCCCGCCATTCCCGATGTCGCTGACGCTTCATGGCCGCGCGATGAACTCGACTATTACGTGTTAGCGAAACTGGAGCAAGCCGGACTGCAACCGGTCGGTGATGCCGACAAGTCCGCGTTACTGCGACGTCTTTATTTTGACTTGACCGGATTGCCGCCGACGCCCGAACAAGCGGCCAAGTTTCTCGGGGATGCTTCGCCACAAGCGATGGAGCGATTGGTCGATGAACTGCTCGACTCGCCCCACTTTGGCGAACGCTGGGGGCGGCATTGGCTCGATCTGGTTCGCTACGCCGAGTCACGTGGGCACGAGTTTGATAACGACACTCCGAATGCGTTCCAGTATCGCGATTACATCATCCGAGCGCTGAACACCGACATACCTTATGACCAGCTCGTGCGAGAACATATCGCCGGCGATCTTCTACCCGATCCGCGACGGAATCTCAGCGACGGTTACAACGAATCAATATTGGGAACCGGATTCTGGTTTCTCGGCGAATGGGTGCATTCTCCCGTCGATATCCGCAAGGACGAGGCAGACCGATTCGACAACATGATCGATGTGATGTCGAAAACCTTTTTGGGAGTCACGGTGTCATGCGCCCGCTGTCACGATCACAAGTTCGATGCGATCTCAACCGCGGATTACTACTCACTCTGCGGTTTTTTGCAAA
>JBBSJZ010000754.1:0-2507 GCA_038256795.1 Pirellulales bacterium
ACTGGTAGCTGACCGCTTCTAGCTTGCTGTAGATCGGCACGCCCCCGATTTCCTCGGCGGCGGGACGAAGATCACCCCCGCGATATCGCACTCGGTACACCATGTACCAAACCAACTTCCGCTGCATCAATCCATCTGAACGCGGCACATCGATGTAGATCTGGCGCAGCGGCTTGAATGAAAATTCGAATCCGTAGATCTCGCGGCGGAGGATGACTTGTTTGGCCATTTCGGCCAGCGTGCGGCTCCGCGGATCGTAATGCGGGCCGCTGTCCGGAAAATCTGCACCGCTCCAATTGATCTCGGGATATGCATCGAGCAGCCCGTCAAGAGTTAACGGTCCCTCGAAAGTCTCCTTCGGATCCGGCGCGGGTGGAATCACGGTGACGATGCCGGGTGCGAACGCCGTCTGCTGACGTGACGACGGATCCTTCTTCGCCGCTGCGTCCACCGTCGCCGCTGGGTCTTGGGCGGACACGGCCGCGATCCCGCTCAGGGAAATTCCCACGCAGCAAAGCATCGAGCGAAACGCAGGGCAATGGAATCTCATAGCGGGGACCGTCGGTTGAATGATTTGAATTGACTTGCCGCGAGCGCTATCGCTTTGGGCAACGGGTAGCGGTCAAGGAATGTCCGCTGCAGGCTCATCGACGATCCGCTTTTCGGCGCAAGTCACTTGCCGATTGTACGCGATCGTTCTTCTTATCGTTCGACGGGGTGCTGACGGCCTGGGCCGTCCCCGCCGCAGGACCGCTGGGTCGCTCCGGCGTCGTCAATTGCAGCGAATTCGCTAATTGCACATCGCTTCCAGCGAACGTGTCGATGCTCGGTGCGTCCATCGTGAACGTCGCCAGCAATCGACGTCCACTGTCGTCCGAGAAGTGCATCATCACCCACTGGATCGCGACGCCCTGCACGGAACCTGCGGCGGTGACTCGCATCACGCGCAATCCGGCATCGCTGACCCGCTCATCCGCTTCGATGACTTGAGTCAATTGCTTGCCGAGCGTCCGCTGCACGTCGGCCTGAAACGCCTCCATCGTCCACTGCGTTCCCGGCTTGAGATCCGCCAGTGGGCGCAAATCGCACTGGGCGATGCTGCGGTCGTTCTCGATCATTCGCATCATCGCTGAACCCGGGACGTCGCTCATCATTCGCCAGCGTCGATCCATCAGCGTGGTCGCGCCGAGCTCCTTGCTGGCCAACTCGATGTACAAGCGGTCAACGGGGATGGGCTCCATGATGGCCAGCGCGATCGGCTGGGCCGGTAAGGCGACCACTCGATCGAGCGGTTGGCGAACCATTTTGATCGTCGCTGAAATATCGAATCCCGGTTCCGCTTTGCCGATTTCACGAGTTTCGTGGACGGCCATGGCTAGCCAAGTACACATCTCGAGCTTGCGATCGAAAGTCAATTTGCCGACGATCCTCACCACGGTCGGAACGCCGTCGGTCGAACCCGAGACCTTGCCGCGAAGTTGAATTTTTGCTGCGGTCGGCGTGATCTCGGTCACCTCGCCGAGCACATCGGATTCTTGGATCGAGCCGAGATTCAGCAGTGAAGTGAGCGCATCGCGGTCGACTTCGTACTTCTGGCCCGTCGTCACCGCTTCGCGCGGCAGCACCCGGTCCACCGTAATGCTCGAAGTGGGCACCCGCAGCAATTCGAGTTCGTGCTGGGTCAAATAATCGTTGACGCCGTAAACGGTTTCCGGAAGCGAGTCACGACGAACCACGGCGTGTTTGACGCTCGCACGAAGGGTTTGAGTTTGCTCGGTGCGATCCAAACGACTCGTGCTCTTTGCCTCGTGATAGAAACGCTCGCTCGCTGTTACTTCCGATCGCAGGTCCGCACCGGTCGGCCGACGAAGTCGCTCTTCGTAATCGAAGACCGCATCGCTCTTGACCGGCAACTTCGTTTCGCTCTTACGCGACGCGAGCGGGTTGGAGGGAACGTTGACGTTGCCTTCCAAGTCCATTTCCATGCGAACCCGAAACAGACTGCGGCTGAGGTTCGGCGTCAGCTGAACGGCACCCTCCGCGGCGCTCGCCGGTGCGAGCGACGCCAGGCTCGCGAGCGTGAACGCTCCCGCGATCGACTGGGTCAACCAATGACGACGATTCAACATGACTTCGACTCGCTTGTGTTTCGCGATCACGGCGATAAAAACTTCGTTCGTTTCTATTCATCGGTCGAGTCGGCATGATCGATTCAACGCAAATACAGCACCTCGGGCAAAATGGGGACTGCCAATTCGGCTTTAACTCAGCTGGCACCGCCGCCGAATTGCCAAATTCACTGCCACGCAATCTCACCCTGAGACCCGTCTTGAACCTTTCCGACTAGAAAATGTTCACAATTATTGAAAATTGTTCAATCGAGGCGGACGCTTGGGTGAACGGGACATCGAACCAATCACCCAGGAATCGGGTCATAAGTCTCGTCAACAGAACGCCTTAGGACTGAGCAGGTGATGCAAAGTGCTCGGAATTCGTCAAGTTGGCCC
>JBBSJZ010000755.1:0-2501 GCA_038256795.1 Pirellulales bacterium
CGACCTTGCGAATCGTCCGAGCCATCGTCTTCCAACCAACGCCGTTCGTAGCTCATGAAGTTGCGAAAGCGACGTGTGTCCCGGTCGAACGCGACATTCAGAAATGCAGCATAACGAGAAGCCAGCGAATGCACCTCCGGTGAATCTTTGCCTTGCTCTTCCAGCAGAACGGTCAGGATCAAGGCCCGCGCGTTGTCATCGGTGCAGTAGCCGTGGGCATGATCGGGAACCGTATAGATCGCGTGCTGCACAATGCCGGTTGAGTCGCTGAGGTGCCGCAAGTGATCGAGTTGCATCTGGGGCAGTGCCAGCGGTTGCTCATCGAGAGTGCGAACTGCCAAGGGCTTGCGCTGACTACTACGTTCGTCTACGGCCCGACGAAACGAGGCCAAGTATGACTCCGACACGTGATCCCAAGTCATGCACCGGCCAAGCTTGTGAGCTTGCGCACGCATCGCCAGTCGCCGATCGTCGTCGCCGAGCAGGCCAATGATTTCGCGAGCGATCGCAGACGAGTCCGCGAAAGGAACGAGCACCCCTCGACCGTCCGCCAGCAGCTCTTCGGCGTGCCAGTACGGCGTCGAGATAACGGCTTGGCCGCAACCAAATGCATAAGCCAACGTGCCCGAAACGGCTTGCTGCACATTCAAATAAGGCGTGATGTAGAGATCAGCCGCACCGATGAACTCCGTAAGCTCTTCCAACTCAACGAAACGGTTGTAGAAGCTTACGTTCTTTGTGATGCCAAGCTCCTTCGCCATCCGCTCCAAGCTGATTCGATAGCGTTCGCCTTGCTCGCGAATCAAACTCGGGTGCGTCGCACCGAGTACGAGATAGATGAAGTCTGGGAAGCGGGCCACAACCTCAGGGATCGCTTGCAGAACATGCTCGATTCCCTTGCCCGGTGAAAGCAATCCGAACGTCAGCGCCACAGCCTTGTCTTCGACGTTGAATTGTTCTTTCAAAACTCTCTGATCGGTATCAGGCACATTGGGAATGCCGTGTGCGATCAAGTCCACTTGCTCGCTATTGACCGAGTAAGTGTTGAGGAGGGTTTGTCGGCATCGCTCGGTCATGACAATGAGTCGCGAGGAAAGCCGAATCAACTGCGTCATGACGGCACGTTGAGTCTGGTTAGGCTCCGACAGAACGGTGTGCAGCGTGGTGACGATCGGCATCCGGAGGTCTTGCAAGAGTGCTAAAACGTGACTGCCAGACGGTCCGCCAAATATCCCAAATTCGTGCTGCAAACAGACGATGTCGACGTTGCTGAAATTCAGAAAGTCGGCGGCGGCACGATAGTCTTCGATGTCTTGTTCAGTGACTTGGAACTTCACTTCGTTTTCGTACTCATAGCCGCCGATGATGTCGTCCATGGGGACAACAATGCACTTCGCATCGGACGCTTTGGCAATTGCCGCCCGCAAATCGTGAGTGAAGGTTGCGATCCCGCATTTGCGTGGAAGATAGTCACCAACGAAAGCGATTTTTTGTAGATCGGGTTTGGTCATGATAGAGAATCGCCTTCTGAAAAAAGCGAATCGAGAACCGTCTGCTTTGAAAACCGAGTCATCGCGACTGATGTGTCGGCAGCTCCATAGAAAACTTGCAAATCGTTGCCAACATCCAACATGGCGGTCGGGAAAACGACGTTGGGTACAAAGCCGCTCGTCTCGTAGTCGGTCGTCGGCAGCATGATCGGTTCGCGCGACCGAGCAATCACGCGAGTGGGATCGTCGCGATCCAGCAAGAGCGCGCCCGCGGCGTAGCGGCCCACGGTTCCCGCCACGCTGGATGATTCGCTGCCGTGATAGAGCGTCAGCCAACCTTCGTCAATCAATATCGGCGGCGTTCCGCTGCCCACGCGGTCGCCTTCCCATAACTGGACACCACGGATGATAGGTTCATGGCGACCCCAATGAGTGAGGTCAGGCGAGCGAGCGATCCAGATTTGCGGCGGACTAAAGTGCGAATTCGGATTCGGGCGATGCAGCGCGACGTAGTCGCCTGCGATGCGTTGAGGAAAAAGAACAACGTCCTTGTTCTCGCTGGCAAAGATGGTTCCATGACGTTGGAACTTTACAAAGTCCGTCGATGACAAAAGCGCTGTCGCGGCACCCGACTGGGAAACCGAGACATAGGTGATCCAGTAGGTATCGTCGATCTTGGTAATCCGAGCATCCTCGATACCGTATTCTTCCCATGGACCTGCGGGCAGCAACCGATCGACGTATTCCCATGCTTCGTTCGCGAGCGTCGAATGACGAAAGACTTGAAAATGAGACACTGACGTCAATCGAAGATCGCCCCTGTGTTTCAGCGTACCGTGTTTTAGCGAGACGACGCGGGCATCCGTTTTCTGCAGGTCTTCATCACGAACCCAATCTACGGCCGCTTCTCCATCACGTGTCCAACGTGGAAGCGCCGTCCATCCGCGGCGCATCTCGGCGGGACGTTCGGCGACTCTCGCAAGCATGACCAACCCGTCGCCGACAATCGTA
>JBBSJZ010000756.1:0-2487 GCA_038256795.1 Pirellulales bacterium
GAGAAGATGGCGACGCTGCCGGCCAGTGGTGCCGCAGCGGCCGCGCCGAGTCCCATCAGCTTGGTGCCGAGCAACCGCGTCGACGCACCGAACGATTCCAAACGCTTTTGAGCTGACCGTAGACCCTTTACGAATGCTGCATCCTTGGTCAGCAGTTCGACGTAGGCGGATCCGGCTCGGACTTGGGACATGGAGGATAGTTCTCACGGGGTTGGAATCTTGCGCCGAGAAGATGTGCGACTTGTTCCACAGTGGCTTTCACCGGAACTGACCGCGTGACCGTGTACGGATTGAAGTCATCCGGCTTGAACGGCTTTCGTCGGCGTTTGCGATCGCGATTGATCTCGGCGGTCAGTGCCATCACGCTGCTGGCGATGTTCCAGTCGTGTTGGCGTTTCGCTTCGGCCATTTGCACGAGTTGGCGGAGCGTCAGAGGTCCGGGGTCGACTCCGATAATGCCGGCGAGTCGGATGATGAGTCGCTCAATGTCGGCACCGCGAGTTTGCGTTCCAGATCCTCCACAATCCGGTCCACCAGATTCGGATCGTCCAGCCGTTTCTCGATCGCCGCCAAGCCCCTCGTCTCGATCATCTTCTGTTTGTCGGCCGCCTTCCGCAGAAGACGGCGGCGGGACTCCGGGAAATACGCGACCAACCCATCGACGAGTGCTTTGCAGGCTTCGTCGATCGAGTCGCCGGCCAATCCCTCGGCAAATGACTCGTCGTCAACATCTTGCTGGTCAGCTTGTGGTTTGCAAATCGCGAACAACACATCGCCCAGCAACAATGGATCGCTGGACAGTCGCGTGACCAAGTCACCGTCGATCGCGTCGAGCAATCGCACGTCGGTGAGTGCCTTCACGCGGCGAAGCGTGGTGTTGTCAATGTCGACGATCCAAACGCGACCACGACGATCAATGAATTTCTGCATGGAGTTCCGTTCCGATTATTGATTAGGGCGTGCCGCCACCGACGTTCATGCCGCTGCCGGACGATGATTGCGTTGGTTTCAGCGTGACATCAGCCGACACGACTTCTTCGAGGTTTTGATTGACGTTGAAGTTCATGACCTCACACGTCAGCGTCAGTGAACCGCCGGCGTCGGAGATGCCAACGTCTGTCGGCGTTCCGCTGCTCCAAAGACCTTGCAGCATCCCGAACGCGGTGTCGCCGTTTTTGTTGAGCACCGTGAATTCGATCGACGCATCTTTCAGCGTTCCGACCGTAGCTCGCCAACCGTTGTTGTCACGAGTCGATGCATCGGCCTCGGCCTTTTCGAGGTTGACCGTCAAGTCTTTGACGTTCTTGATCTCGGCACCGTCGATGGTCAGGACGGCATCGAGACCGAGTTTTACTTCTGCTGACATGTTTCGATTCCATCCTGGGTCGAGAGACTATTTCACCGAGTCGCGCCAGAACTTTGGCAGGCGAGCTTGGTTGGCGATGAGGGCTGGTTTCATGAACGGGCGTTTGGGATAGCGTCGTGGCTTGGATGCTCCGCGTCGTTCGTTCTCTTCTTCAATCAGTCGTGTGGCTCGGTTGGCTTGGGCGACCGTGAGCAGTTTGATGCGGGCAAACTTCCCCGGCTGTTTCGCTCGGATCGGTCCGTGTTCGCCAACACGGAACCGGTGTCGCTTCAGTTTCCGGCGTTTGGTTACAACGCCGCCGAATTCGTGCAGGTTCCACAGCCGGCAAGCGATTTCGTTGACTGGGCCGATAACCGCTTGTTCGCGTTGGCGGTCCACCTCATAACGGAGAACGCGGCGAAGCATTCCTGTTGGTGAACTGGGTGGCGATCCGGGTTTGGATGGCTTCTTGCGTTTGCGGATGGATCGTTTTGCGGTCGTCCGGACTGTGCCAGCCGCATGACCAAGGCTTTTAAAGGTCGCTTGGTTGACCTTCTTTTTCAGTTGGCCCGGCGTGAATTGCACGCGAGCCCGAATGTGCATCATTTCGCCATCTCGAAGGTCAACGAAAGCAGACTCGTGAATTGATTGAACTGCATCCAATGCTCGGAGGAGTACAACACCGAGTTCTCGACCTTGATGCAGCGAGCTGCGACAAACGAGTTGAGGCGTTTGAGACGGAAGTAGTCGGCCAGTTCTTCGACGAAGAAGACCAACGGATCAATCTCCTTGGCGTCACCCTTGCTGAACTTCTTTTGCACCGCGACGTCGATCGTTGCATGAAACTTGTTGGACGCTCGATCGAGTGGCAGGTATTCGACCTCGCGTGGCACCACAGTGACTCGCAGTTCCTTCATGTCTTCGAGATCGAAGTTAGGGACATAGAGACGCTGGGCGGCAAGGTTCTTCTTGCTGAAGTCGCCGGCGTTAATTTCCGCGACAACACTTTCGGCAATCTGAATGACGGTGGCGGGTGTTGTTGTCATGCAATCGTGTCCACTTGTTTGGTATGAATCCGCAGTTTGATGCGGAACGGGTCGCTGTATCGCCACGGCGGATCGCTGCCGATCGACATCACTTCA
>JBBSJZ010000757.1:0-2452 GCA_038256795.1 Pirellulales bacterium
AGGCGTTCGGCCTGCCGGATGGGAGTGGAGTTGAAGAAATAGCAGACGACTCCATAGTCCCCATCGGGAAGCGTGACGCGGTGAATCTGCCACTCGTAGGATTCGACCGCCTCGATATCCTGGCGATGTTCGGTCAGACTGGGCGCGATGTACGGTTCGCCGGTTTCGAGTGTCCGCCGGAAGACGTCGATGACCTCGCTGGCGAAGGGTTCAGGCCAGAGGATGTGCATGGCGTCGGCGAAATCGCGACCAATCAGTGGCTGAACGTTTCGGAAAGCCGGCAGTGCACCGCTGCTGACCTGAGCGAAGCGAAACTGGGAATCCACCGTGTAGATGCCGAACGGCGATTGAACGACGAGTTTCGAGAACGTCTCGGAATTGCGGAGCGCCGCATCTTCCGACCTTTTGCGTTCGGTAACGTCCTCAATCGCCAGCAGGATCAGTTCGGAGTGATTGCCTGGCTTTAGGATACGAAGGGCATTGAGCAGCATGATCTTTTTGCCAATGGACGGGAAGTCATGGTTCACCTCGTAGTCGATGACGGGATGGCTGTTCGAAAGGACTTCGTCGAGCAACGCCCGCAGGCCGGGGATGTCCCATTGCCCATTGCCCAAGTCGTACATGAATTGGCCGTGCGTCTCTTCCTCCGTGACGTGGAAGTTCTCAAAGAAGGAACGGTTGGCCGACAGGATGCACAGGTTCTTGTCCAAGACCAGGAACGGATGCCGCAGCGTGGCAATGATGTTGGTGGTGTAGTCGAGCGCGTCCTGTAGCTTCTGCTCGAACTGCTTGCGCTGGCTGGTGTCTCGGAACACCAGCACGACCGCGGCCACGTTTCCCGCTTCGTCACGAATGGGAGTGGCGCTGTCGTCGATGAGACGTTTGCTGCCGTCGCTGGCGGTCAGCAGCGTGTGGTTCGCCAAGCCGACGAGGGTCCCTTCCCGCAATGCTTTATCGACGGGGCTTTCTATCTTCTGGCGGGTATCCTCATTGACGATGTGAAACACCCTGTCCAACGGCTGGCCGGTCGCTTCGTCGGCCTTCCAGCCGGTCAGCGTTTCGGCCACCGGGTTCATGAACGTGATCCGTGTCTGCGTATCGGTAGCGATGACGGCATCGCCGATGTTGTACAGCGTGACGTCCAGCCAATGGGGCGATTGCAAGGGACTGTCATCCGTCGGCACACCGGGCTGTCGTGGATTTTCGGGGGGGGGGGTAAATGTCATCGTGGTTCTCCGAGAATACTGTCATCATATCGAGGTTTTGGCCTGCCAGATAGCGTCAGGGCGGAAACCGCCGCCGAAATCCTGCCGATCACCGGGCTTTGGGATGCCGCAGCCCATGCCAAATATGCGTTTCCACCGTGACCCATCTCGATACTCTTGGCGAACTGCAACAGCCGCATCTTTGTGTTGCTGATCACCGGCCTCCTTACCTTTACCCCCTACTGCCACTGGAGGTGGGAGCACAGCATCCACCACACCACCATCCCGTACCAGAACCAACTTCGTTTGTTGTCATCGTCGTGTCGGTTCATCAATCGCTTTCATAACCAGTCCTCGGTCGGTGACGCTCAGCTCGGTGTGATCTTCAACGCGAAGGGTTTCGTCGCTACCAGACAACGAAATCGTCGTGGGAAAGCATCGCGTCAACGTCACAATCGTTCGCGGTGGCAGCTCCACTTCGTCGCGCTGGTCGTTGGCGCGAAAAACGATCGTTTGCGTTTCTCCCGATTCGTTCGTCAACTTCAATTGGAACGCGGCCGAACGCGGTCGTCCGAACATTTGTACCGCGTAGTAAGTGACATTATCGGTTGTCGCCACGGCAACGCCCGTTTCAGTCACGTAGTCGGCGAGCATGTTTTCACGATGCGGCGGGGAGTCGATCCAGCCTTGTACGAACACGTCAATCAAACTTTTCGCAGTCACTTCGCCGCTATTCGTGCGATAGGCGATGTTCTCGCGCATGACGCAGTAATTGTAGCCTGCCGTCTCTGCCCTTTCGGCTGGCGTCGTACCATTGGCGCGGTGCCCGTACTTACCCGTCCGCGCCATGAACTCAGCAAATTGTTTGGCTGCTTGGGTCAAGCTTTCATCCGGCTTGACCGCGCGAAGTTCGTTCGATTCACGGAACTCGTTGGTCTTTTGGATGATCGCTTGCTCGACGGACTGGATCATTTCTGAACCCTGTCCGAACGCGGTCGTCCATGTCGAAACGGCGATCAAAAGAAAGGATAACAAGCGGAGAGTGGTTTGAGTTGACATTGGATTCACTCGATAGAGGCAGTGAGGGTTTTTGGAAAGACGTTTGCGCGGTAAAAAATTTTTTCCTATTGAGTGCGAAAACCATGCCGATAGGCAAAGTCACTATTTGGGGAAGCTACTTGATCGTCACGGTCTCGGGTTCGATACAGGTTCATCATCGATACGCGCGTGGGTGTGTTTCAACAGCG
>JBBSJZ010000758.1:0-2442 GCA_038256795.1 Pirellulales bacterium
ACGACAACCCTACCTATATCGCTCGTGCGGCAGCACTGGGGGCCCTCGATTACCTGGTCAAAGGTTCCGATGCGTCGCTTGTCGAGTCCTCACTACGCAGAGCGGCGGCGGGCGAAGAGCCGCCAGAGGGAAGCCGACTTGCGATCATCGCCAAGATGATGCGTCAAGAAATTGACGTCAGCAGACTTCCGCCCGAACTTCCGCTGACAAGCCGCGAAGCGCAGGTGCTGCGTCATATCGCTTTAGGACTCAGCAACAAAGAGATCGCGAGGTCGCTGACGATCAGCGTCGAAACCGTGAAAGAACACGTGCAAAATATTCTCCGCAAAACCCATTGCAACGATCGCACCGACGCCGCCGTCCGCGCGGTCAAGCTCGGCCTTGCCGATTAACCGATCGTCGATTTCCCGACCCAAGGCTGCAACACCTTTGGCACATTGATTGTGCCGTCCTCCATTTGATGGTTTTCCAGGATCGCGATCATCGCGCGGCCCGTTGCGACCGCGGTTCCGTTGAGCGTGTGTACGAACTCGGTGCCTTTTTGCCCTGTCTGTTTGTAGCGCACGTTCAGCCGGCGGGACTGATAATCGGTGCAATTGCTGGTGCTGGTCACTTCGCCCCATTCGCCACCCGTTCCCCGTCCGGGCATCCACGCTTCGAGGTCGAACTTTCGGTAAGCGGGCCCGCCGAGATCGCCGCTGGCGGTATCGATCACACGATAGGGAACTTCCAACGCATCAAAAATCTCGCACTCCAATTCACGCATCGTCTCGTGCATCGCATCGGATTGCTCCGGCGTCGTGAACGCGAACATCTCGACCTTGGTGAATTGGTGAACGCGGTAAAGTCCCTTCGAAGCACGACCGGCCGCGCCCGCTTCGGTGCGAAAACAGTGACTGAGTCCGCATAGTTTTAGCGGCAGTTTTTCGGCCTCGATCGTCTGTCCCGCCAGCATTCCGCCGAGCGTGATTTCGGCGGTACCGACCAGATTGAGTTCGGTGTCCTCGATGCTGTAGATCTGCGTTTCGGGTCCGCGTGGATTGAAACCGATGCCGCGGAGGATATGAGTGAGCGCCATGTCGGGAGTCGTCACGGGCGTGAACCCGCGATCGGACAGCAAACTGATTGCAAACTGCTGGAGTGCTAAATCCAAACGCACCGCTTCGTTTTTCAAGAAATAGAAACCCGCACCGCTGACCCGCGCGCCGGCTTCGAAATCGAACAGGTCGTGCCGTTCGCCGAGCGCGACGTGGTCCAGCGGAGCGAACTCGAATTTCGGTTTGGGCGTTTTGCCGAAGTACAGTTCTTTCGCGTCCGCTTCACCTCCCTCGGGCACATCCGGGTGCGTCAGATTTGGAATCTCGATCTGAATCTCCGTAATGGACTGATCCAGTTCGTCGTGTTCGCGCTGGGCTGTTTCTTTTTGTTCACGCAGTGATCGTCCGAGTTCGACCAGTTTCTGTCGCGTCTCGTTGTCGGCCGCCTTCGGAATCTGTTTGCTCGTTTCGTTAGCTTGGCGATTGAGATCCTCGGCCAGACGCAATTTTTCAAGCCGCTGCGACTCCAACGTGACGATCTTGGTAACGTCGCACGAGACACCGCGGCGGGCACAGTTTTCCATGATCGATGGAGCGTTCTGGACGATGTATTTGCGGTCGAGCATGGTCAGGGAAAAAAGTCGGTGGAGAATGATTCGGTTCGAGTGCGAGGCGACTAACTTAAGCCATGTAGTGGCGGCATGTAATAGCCAGGGGCTGACGTCCCTGGCTATTAAATGTCGTGCCTACGGCACTGCGAACAATGAAAGGTTTAACGCGCAAGCTTTCCGAGTTCTTCCCACAGCCTGGCGGATGCCTGGATGCCGCGGTGGTAGTCGGCGACTCGGAATTTTTCGTTTGGGCTGTGGGCGTTGTCGTCGGAAAGCCCCCATCCCAGTAGCAAACAGTCGCACCGGAGAACCTGTTGGAAGCGAGCGACGATCGGAATCGAACCGCCCTCGCGGATCATCACCGGCCGTTTCCCGAATGCGGCTTCAATGGCATCGCTGGCCGCGGCCATGAACCGGCTGTTCGTATCGGCCAACATCGCCGGCGCGCCGTGATCGGGACTCAACGTGTATCGGACGCCCGCCGGCATGTGCTCGGCGAGATGCTTTTCGAGTCGCTGAGTCAATAATTTGGGATCCTGATCGGCAACCAATCGGAAACTGAATTTGGCCGATGCCGTTGCCGGGATGATCGTCTTGACTCCTTCGCCCTGATGTCCGGCGGTGATGCCGTTGACGTCGAAAGTCGGCCGCGCCCAACGTCGCTCGTCCGCCGTGAACCCGATTTCGCCGAACAACTCGTCGACGCCGACCGACTTCGCAAACTCCGCTTCATCTTGTGGTAACGCTCGCCACTGCTCGCGCTCGTCCAGACTCAGACCACAGGCTATGACGGC
>JBBSJZ010000759.1:0-2434 GCA_038256795.1 Pirellulales bacterium
AGACTCGGGACAGGCAAGAATATTCTTGCACTCGATTCTGGTTCCTCGTGCCACACTGCTGTTTCTCCTTCCTGACCTCTGATACCTGATACCTCGCTCCATGGCCGCTCCCGCTGAAGAAGTCCAACTCTGGCAAACTGTTTCGCCCGTCGAATTCGTTCCGAAGCTCGCGGATCGATCGGAGGCCCAGGCGTTGTTGATCACCACCCGGCAAGCGCCAGGCTATGCGATCGGCGGTGGACAACTCGCCCACGCGATTGCCTCGCGTGCCTCGCACGTGCTCATGGATTTCTCGCAAAACGGCTGCGCGATGCGCTACCAAATCGATGGTACGTGGGAACAGGTCCCGCCGCTGGATCGCGAGACCGGCGACGCGATGCTCTACGCGCTCAAACAATTGTCGCTGATGAATCCCGCGGACCGACGAAGTGCTCAAACGGGCAACCTCGGATTGAAAGTCGGCAAGGACAAATTCAAGTTGTCGATCCAGTCGCAAGGCGTCGCGACCGGTGAACGAGTTCTGGCCAAGATCGATCGCGAGAAGTTGCAATTCGAGCGTCTCGCGGACCTCGGCATGCGCGATAAAATGGCGGACCAGTTCAAAGAAGACCTCAACACCGAAGGCTCGTTCGTGCTCGTGACGGCGCCCAAGGGTGAAGGTCTTTCAACCACGTGGTACGTGACACTCAATGCCGCCGATCGCTTCATTCGTGACTTCCAAATGGTCGAAGTCCAAGGCGGGGGCGAGCCGGATGTGATCAACGTCAACCAGAACTACTACGGCGGTGATACGGGACTGACCCAAGCCCAGCTCATTCGTAAGATCGTCCTCAAAGAACCCGATGTCTTGATCTTTGCTGAGTCTCCGGAGCCAGAACCGTTCGCAGTCGCTGTCGAGCAAATCGCAAAATTACAGAAGCAAGTGATCGCGCGGGCGGTCGCGCCCGGAGCGATGGAAGCGCTCGTGCAATTACTCAGCCAACAGCGTGAAGCGGCGAAGACGATTATCAAGACCGTCGTTGCGGTGTCGACCCAGAAGCTCGCACGCCGGCTCTGTGACACCTGCAAGGTAGGCTTCGAACCGACACCACAGTTGATGCAGCAACTCGGCATCCCGGCAGGTCGCGTCGCGATGTTGTATCAACCGTTCGTTCCGCCGCCGATCGAACAGCAAGTCGACGAACAGGGCAAGCCCGCCCCGATTCCACCGTGTCCGACGTGCGCGGGACGTGGTTACTACGGCCGCATCGCGATCTTCGAAATGCTGCGTCCCGGGGACCAATTGCGAGCGGCACTTGCCAAGACGAACGATCTCAACGAGTTGAATAAGATCGCCAAAGCCGAAGGCCATCGCGGCATGCAATCCGAAGCGGTGCTCACCGTGGCCCGTGGACTAACAAGCCTCGATGAACTGAAACGCGTGTTCGCGAAGAAGTGAAACGCGTTCAATGACCCAGGCAAACGAGCGATGTTCCGAAGGGAATCTTCCATTTCCCCAAGAACCGTTGCTCCGCGATCGAAAACTCGCGAAAGAATGCGTTGACTTTGGGACTCGGGATCGTCGGTGATCTCGGGGCGGTTCGGATGCACGCTTCCTTCAATCGAAACATCAGCTTGACGAACGTCGTCCAGTGAAAGAAGTAGTCGAGTTGTTCGATTTGGAATCCCGTCGACTCGGCGAGTGCCCGGAAGCTGCGCCTCGTGTAGCGGACGAAGTGATGGTTCAAATCATCGTGTGACGTCCAAACACTCGGCATCGATGGCACGGTGATCAGGATGCGACCTCCTGGCTCGAGCAATTCCATCGCATACCCCAACGCCTCGTCCGGTTTTTCCAAATGCTCGAGCACGTCCAGCATGACGATCAATGAAAACCGCCGCTCCGGTCGGTAAGTGCGGTCGAAGGGTCCCGTGTGAATACGCGATCGATGATCACCGGCGCGGGCGACGAGCAGCGGATCCAATTCGACACCGTGAACGGTGCCATAGCGGTTCCACGCATCGAACGACCAACCGCCGCCGCAACCTATATCGAGAATACTGGCGCCCGCCGGTAGCTCGAGCGAATCGATGAGGTTCACGACGAACTCGGATCGTGCTTGCCACCACCAATGGTCGAGCGCGAGTCGTTCGTAATCGGCGGCGTACTCAGCGTCCACGAGTTTCGCCATCTCGACCAATCACTCGATCGACGACGTAGTGCGGCCGCCGCTTGACCTCGTCATAAATGCGCCCGATGTACTCACCGACGACGCCCAAGAATATCATCTGCATGCCTCCGAGAAAAATGACGGCAAAAATGATTGCTGTGAACCCGGTCGGTGACTGGTCCGACGTCGCCGCGTAGAACAACTTGGCATACAACGAGTACGCAGCGAAAACCATTGAACAGCACACCACCACGGACCCCAGCACCGTCGCCAATCGGATGGGG
>JBBSJZ010000760.1:0-2423 GCA_038256795.1 Pirellulales bacterium
AAAGCAAGCGTTACTAAAACGCCAACAAGTTCAATACATCCCCAACATCACTGGACAACTCGGTGCGGGTTACGACGATGCGACCAACCATGGCATGCTAAATCTGCAACTGTCGGCACCCATTCCTGTTTGGAACAAAAATGCGGGAAACATTTCCGCTGCCTATTCCGAGTATGTTCGGGCAACCCAGAATGTCTTGCGAATCGAACAATCAATCCGTTCACGTCTGGCCCGTACGGCTCAAGAATATGACTCCGCAATGGCTGCGGTGCGCAAGTACGATGATGAGATCATTCCGCAAGTTCAAAGAAGCCTCGAACTTTCCGAGCAAGCGTACCGTGCGGGAGAATTAAACTTTCTACAGGGACTCGTGATCCGCCGCAGCTTCTTTGACTCATCCGTTCGATTGATCCAAGCGAAGGGTAGGCTTGCCCAAGCTGCCGCGAAAGTCGACGGACTCCTGCTGACGGGCGGCTTAGACGCACCGGCAGACTATACCGACGGTGACGGCATCCGAGGCCAAGCTTTTAGCGGACAGTAGCTCACCAAGACGGGATTGGATAACTTAAAGCTCGGATTCATCCAAGCCATGCTTGCGTAGCTTTTCACGTAAGGTGCCTCGGTGAATTCCGAGTTGCTCGGCTGCTTTGGCTCGATTTCCGCTGCATCGGTCTAACACGAAACGCAGCAGCATCGGTTCGATCGCGGAAATTGCACGGTCGTACAAACTGTCTGCATTCTTGGATGACGTTTGCTCGACCAACCACCGCTGAAGATGCATTTCGAGTTGAGAAGAACCATCATCCGTGATCGCACGACGCCCAGGTTGGGCGTCGGGAAAATCGCTGATCGAAAGCGGTCTTCCGCGAGCAATGACGGTGGCATGATGCACGGCATTGCGAAGCTCCCGGACGTTTCCATACCAAGGGCGGTTAGACAACGCGGATGTCAGTTCTTCACCGATCACCGATTCAGGATCGGCGTAGTCGAGTTGTTGTAGGAAGTGAAAGCAAAGGGGAAGAATGTCCTCGGTTCGCTGTCGTAGCGGCGGCAAATGGATATGCAATCCGTTGAGCCGATAAAACAAGTCTTCGCGAAACTCTCCCTCCAGTACGGCGTGGTGCAAATCCCTGTGCGTAGCGGCGATGATGCGAACATCACATCGACGCGAAGTGGTCTCGCCCACTCGGGTGAACTCACCTTGTTCAAGAACTCGAAGCAACTTGACTTGCGTCGCCTGCGGAAGATCGCCAATCTCATCCAGTAAAATCGTGCCGCCCTCGGCCTTTTCAAACAATCCGGCTCGGTCTGTCGTTGCACCGGTGAACGATCCGGCAGCGTGCCCGAAAAGTTCACTTTCGATTAAGTCTGGATTCAGTGCGACGGGTGCGACTGGCAAGTAAGATTTGGATGCCCGACGACTATGTTTGTGAATGGCGGCGGCAACCAGTTCCTTACCGGTGCCCGTCTCGCCCGTCACAAGCACGGAAAGATCACTGCCGGCCACCAGCGCAATCTGACGAAAGGCCTGCTGGATCGCCGGAGACCTGCCAATGATTTGATCGTTGGATTTCGTGCTCGCGATCGAGGCGTCGGAAATCGGTCTGCCGTGCCTCACGGTCAGTGCGTTGTTACAAACTCGCTGCGCCTCGTCGAGGCAGAACGGCTTGATGAGGTATTCGCACGCTCCATTTCTGACCGCACTGACGGCCGTTTCCAAATCGCCAAACGCGGTCATCACGATCACCGGTGAATTGGTAGCCTTGATGAACTTTGGCAGCGCCGAGATTCCGTCTTCCTTGGGAAGGCGAACATCCAGCAACACCAGGTTCGGTTGTCGCGACTGGGCGATCTGCAATCCTTCTTCGGCCGAAGAGGCTGTCAGCACTTCGTGTCCATCGGCCGAAAGCATCCGCTCAAACGCCCAGCAAATACTTGGCTCGTCATCAACGACAAGCACGAGCGACGCAACGCCGTCGTTCTTTGTATTCTTCGTCGCTTTCATGCGTTCGACACCTCGGGGTTAATACGTGGACTCAGTTTGCAACGAAAGGTAAAGACGGTTTCTACGCCATCACGCTTCCAGTCAATCGAACCATCCAAATCTTTCGCAGAACGCCGAACCACTGGCAAACCTAATCCCATGCCTTCGGGTTTCGTGGTTACGAAGGGTTCAAAGACCTGATCCGCGATCGCGTCGTTCAGACCTGGTCCGTTGTCGGTAACGGTGACTTCGCAGTAGGCCCCGTCAACACACTTCGCATTGACACGCACTCGTTGGGCCGTTTGCATCGCGTTCATCATAAGATTCGCGATAGCAGAAGTGAATGTGGGGCCATCGGCGACTTGCCATGTTTTAAGTTCACTGTCGACCCGCATCGACAGCTCCACACGCAAATGCGTTGCAACGGACCTGTGACTGG
>JBBSJZ010000761.1:0-2421 GCA_038256795.1 Pirellulales bacterium
AGCTGAATGTGGAAATCTATGCCGCAGCGTTTTGTGAGACTAACACAAAAGGGTGATTCGCTAGAATCTCGCATCGACACACCCTGCGTCGCAGGCCGGCCTGCGAGGCAGGGTCCATGGTGTGGCTTCCCCGCTTAAAAGCAAAACCGGTACCGGTCTCGTCCAAACGCGCGGATTCTTCAGATCTAAACGTCCGCACGTATGTGATCCACTAGTTCTTTGATTTAGCTTCTAGCCAGATCCAATCGCGACTTGTCGCGTCAAGGTCAATCCGAATCTCATCGAAGACGGCGCCACCGGGAAAGGTTTTGCCTGGAACACTTGGGTCTTCCTCGACAAGGTTGACCGCAAGCGTCGGGTTCAGCGAGGCCGGAATTTGAACTCCCAACGTCAGCGGGAGGCCATTGTAAAGCCCCATGCCTGCATAAGGTTTTTGCTTTCGCTCTAAGACTTGTAAGGGCAACGTCTCGTCGGTTTGCCAGCGGAGACGAGTGTCCACCGTCGTGCTGTCTCCTAAATCCAGCGAGACCGTCGCGCCCGATGGTTCGGTCCCACGGTCACCAATGACCTGGTCCGCTGTGATCATCCGGTCGCCGATCTGCAACTCTCGCCACAAATGCTCGGTTCCATCGAGGATGCGAAGCCGCCATCGTCTGACCCGATCGCTGGCGGGCGTGTCGGCGATTCGCAGCCCCACCTCATCGGGCCGACCCGCCTCCCATTTCATCTCTACAACCGGCGGCAGGACAGCGTCTGATTTGAGCTTGGCTTGTAGAAACGCTCTGTACGCCGATCTCGCCGGATCGGCTTGCCACTCCAGTGCGTGCTCTCCACGAGCATCATCGCGAAGTTGCCATGATGCAGAGGATTGCGTTTGGCTCCAAAGAATGGTTCCGTCGTCGTCGAGAAACTCAGCGGCGATCCTCAGCACGGGATCGTCGGTGTCCGACTTCGGTCGTGTGAACGTCCAGTGGTAGGGTGGACTACGGGACGATTTGTAACGCAGACCGTCTCGCATACCGACGCCCTGATACTGCGTATCCTCTGGAAACCCTATGAATGGTGAAGCCGGTGGCCAAGTACGATCGGACTGGTCAATCCACAGTCGATAGCCGCTGCGGGTCACATAATTGTCGCTGTCACCGTTGAAATAATGCCCACTGCCGAAGTCAATTCTTGGTTTGTAGCTCCTCGCGGAAAGTTGCAGCGGAGCCGGAGTGAGTTTCGGTCCGCGCGGCCAATCGATGCCGCTGGACTGTGACCACCCACCCGGTATCCAGTCGCTGCCCATCGTTTTTTCAATTGCCTGCATGCCGTCAACGTAGACGACATAACGAAACTCTTCGCTGGGAGAATCGGCTGTGTGAAGCGTCACTCGATGTCGTCCCTCAGGAATCCGCACGCCACCCACAATCGGCGGAATGCCCTGTTCGGAAACCGCTCCTATCCCCAGTCGTAGCTCATAGTCCTGTCCTGCGGGGACGTGCACATGCCAAGCGTGGAAATCGTCAGCCACTCTGGGCATCTCTGCCGAAGCCAATTCGTCCTCGTTGGCGATCTGCAAGCGACTCGAAAGGGAGACCAGTTCGTCTCGCTGTTGATACATGGAACGGTTCTTGTGATACGCCAAACCGACGGCCGTTCCCAGTGCGATCAACGCCGTGAACGTCAACAGATTCAGTAACGAGAAGGTTGGCTTGACCGATCGAAGGGGTTCGGATTCACTCATCGTGTGCCTCCGTTGCCATCCAGCTGAGGTCAAAATCGGTAGGTATTTTGCCTTGAAGTAGCTGGTTAAAATGAGACTGGCGAGACTTCGGACATAGCACAATCAATCCACCGGCGTAGGTGATGAGTGTCTTACCATCGACTTGCTTGTCTTCCGCGGTGGCCGGATCGAAGATCTTCAGCAGTGGCAAAATCGTCTCCTGGTCAAACGATCGCGGCCCCTGTTCGCTGCTCACCAGCTTTTGAATGACCAACGCTTCGTCAAAGTGATCAGGGTTAAAAATGCCCCAAGAGGATGTTCCCGATGATCCACCGAACGAATAAAACACTTCCAAACGATTCTCTTTCTTCTGAAAGCTCACCGTCAACAATTTGTGCGTCGCTTCGGGTTGTGGCGAGCTCCAACTCGAACCGGAACCGCCATCTACATAGCACCCCGCTTCCGCAACTCGCCCCCCACCGCTGAATCGTACGATGTCGTAGCCCGGCGGTAAGTAGCAGCGGAACTGCCAAACACGCTCTACGTGGGACGCTACTTCCGGTGGGACGTCAGGCGTATCGATCTCCACCAGATAAACTCGGTCGGCATCATCGATCGACATCCGGCCGAGTTCGGCTTCCAATTGATCGATCTGGCCGCTCAGTTGGCGGTTGTCGCGCGACAAGCGGACCAGAGCCATGATCCCCGCAAGC
>JBBSJZ010000762.1:0-2393 GCA_038256795.1 Pirellulales bacterium
GTGAACCGATGCTCCAAACCCGCGCCGCGAATCCTCGCCAAAAGCGAATCGAAATACGCTTGATTTGCCGGTCCGAGCCAGCCAGCGACCTCGAGCGTCATGTCGCTGTTTTTTGCGTCGGCAGCCAATCGGATGAAACCGTCCACGAGCCGATGCAATCCCTTCTCGGGCGCGACGCGTGCGAGGTAGCCCAGCCGAAATACCTCTCGCGCCGTCGATTCGGCCGTCGCGACGTTGGTCGCTCGTGGCACTGGGTCGGTCACGAACGGGGCGACATCGATCGACAACGGGACGACTTCGATCCGCTCACGATCGATCCCCAGCAGGGAACCCATCTTGTGCGCGTAGAAGTGGCTGTTGGTGATAAAAACGTCCACGCTCGACTGCAGTTCGCCGCACAGCGAAATCGCCTCGGCACGTTGTTTTTCCGGCAAATGATCGAGAAAGATATCGTCGCCCTGCAGCATCACCGCCGTTCTCGTTTCCGGCATCCGTTGTTTCAGCATCGGCAGCAGACCGCCGATGAGCAGATTGCTGAGCACGATCGCATCGGGTCGAACTTCGTCCGCGAGCCAAGAGACAATGCGGAGCACTTCATCGCCTTGGTTACCGTGGCTGCCCCGCAACATCGATATCGCCAGATCGCCGAGCATCGCGGCGTCGGTGGAACTGGCACGACGTGATGCGAAACGGACGAGCGGCGGCCAATCCAACAGCCGACGGATTCGCTGCGGCACGAAACGCGTCCACGGCATCACCTGCAAGAGATAAATCTGGATGCCACCGAAGAACAAGTGCTCGTCAGCGATGCTTGTCTCGTCGGTACGGATGGGGGTGTAGGTAGGCTGGAGGAGACAGTCGACACCGATTGCACGCAAGGCCTTGGCCAGTGCGTTGTCGTGCATGCAACTTCCGCAGAACATGCCGGCGGCGCCGGCGGTCAGAAAAACGACTTTCATGAAGCTCGTTGTGGCAAATCGGGCTCGGTTTTATAATCCGTCGCCGGTAACTCAGTGACCCGGCCCGTACATTCTACCAACCTAGAAACGCCCCACCTGTGGCCCACAGTGTTCCTGGGGCTCATTCCGCTTCAAACAATATGCCTCAATCCCCGGCGATTACGGACCTTTCCAACGCCCAATCGCCGTTTTTCTGGGGGATCGATGTCGGCGGAACCGGTATCAAGATCGGTCTCGTGGACGATTTGGGGCAAACGCTGGCGTTTGAGAGCTTGCCCACGCGCGAGTCGGAAGGGCCGACGGCAGCGATGCAGCGGGTGGCGGCCGTCGTCGAGGATATTCAGGAGCGGCTCGATGTTTCGAGTCAGATCGCTCGGGTCGGCTTGGGTGCCCCCGGACCAATGGATTTACCGCGTGGATATCTCGTCGAGCCGCCCCAATTGCCGACTTGGTGGGATTTTCCGATCCGGGATTGCATCGCGAAACTGCTTCGCCACGAGGTCACGTTCTTGAACGACGCCAACGCGGCCGCTTACGGTGAGTTCTGGCTGGGCAGCGGTCGTGTCGACACCTCGATGATCTTGCTCACCCTCGGCACCGGTGTGGGGGGTGGCATCATCATCGAAAATGAATTGGTCAACGGAGTGAATAGTTTTGGCAGCGAATGCGGTCATATTCTCGTCGATTCAGCACCCGACGCTCGGCTTTGCACCTGGGGCGGCGGGCGTGGACAACTCGAAGCGTACGCGTCCGCGAGCGGCGTGGTATCGCGGACGCACGAGCGACTCAGTGCCGGCATCGCAAGTTCGCTGAGCGGTTTACTTGGCGGTAGCAATAGCGAGTTGACGGCGAAGCGTGTATACGAAGCGGCACTCGCGGGTGATGCGCTCGCCAATGAGATCATTGACGAGACCGCATGGTGGTTGGGGATCGGCGTCACGACGCTCGTCCACACGCTCGATCCGGGTAGCGTGGTGCTGGGTGGAGCGATGAATTTTGGCGGCCCGAACTGTCCCGTCGGTCAGCGTTTCTTGGCTGGCATCGCTTCGGAGTTTAAACGCAGAACATTCGATAATGTTTATGCAGGTACGACAATCAAGTTCGCTGAACTCGGCGGCGATGCCGGTTACCTCGGCGTCGCTGGCTACGCTCGCAAAGAAAACAAACAGGCCCTTCGGCAGTGAATATCCGTAACTTCTGTATCATCGCGCACATTGACCACGGCAAAAGCACCCTCGCGGATCGATTGCTGGAACACACCGGCACCGTTGCCAAGCGGGCGATGAAAGCCCAACTCTTGGACGACCTCGAACTGGAACGCCAGCGCGGCATCACGATCAAGGCCAAAGCTGTCACCATGCACTTGCGGCACGGCGGTATCGACTACGAGTTGAATTTGATCGACACCCCCGGTCACGTCGACTTTCAATATGA
>JBBSJZ010000763.1:0-2376 GCA_038256795.1 Pirellulales bacterium
CTTTCTTGTTGGCGGTGTAGTGATTGATCATCGAGTCCATGTTGCCGGCACTGACTCCGAAGAACAGTCGCGGTCGACCGAACTCTTTCCAGGCATCACAATTCCGCCAATCGGGTTGGCTGATGATGCCGATGCGATAGCCGGCTGCTTCGAGGGTGCGGCCGAGAATCGCCATCGCGAAGCTGGGGTGATCGATGTAGGCATCACCGGTGATGAACACGACATCGAGTTCATCCCAGCCGCGTTTGCGGGCTTCCGCCATACTCATCGGCAGCGGAGCGGCGGCTAGTGGTCCCGTAGGCGTGCGTCCGCCAGCGGTCAGGTTCGACAGGTAGTCGCGTGACATCGCCGGAGCCAATTTTGCGGCGGCGTCGATAGCGGGATCGTTGATGACGGGTAATTGCATCGAAACAATGCTGCCAGTGGGAGTCGAAAAATGTCTAGAAATCCAATCTCCGTGCATTGTAGAGCGAAATACAGTCTTCGATAGCGATAAAGTTGCGGTGCGAAAACGGTCTCGGTCGCGACGGGAGGACGTTTTACAGACGGTTCTGGTCGGCTTAGACTGAACATCGCCCACATCCCGACGGTCTCGCTGGAGAGTTTCCCAAGTGCCCTCACCTTTTCCCGGCATGGATCCGTTTTTGGAAAACCAAGAGTGGGAGGATTTCCACACTCGGTTCAACACCGTCATCTCTGAGCTTTTGTGCCCAACCCTCGAACCCGATTATTTGGTTCGCGTCGAACGGCGAGTTTATCTCGAACGTGTCGGAGAAGACGCTGCGACGATGCGGCAAGCCGATGTGGCGATCCTGTCGACTGACTCGCCACTGCCCAGTGGTCGACGCGAGTTGGCATCTGCCGGCACAGCGACTGCGACCGAATGCATGCTCATCTTGCCGATGCAGCGCAGCGAAACCTACCTCGTCATTCGCCACCGTCCGACGATGGAAGTGGTCACGGTGATCGAGCTACTGTCGCCATCGAACAAGCGGAGCGGTGGTGACGGCCGACGTGAGTATCTCAGCGAAAGAGACGAGTTACTCTCGAGCACTTCGCATCTGGTCGAGCTCGACTTGATGCGTGGTGGCGAGCGATTGCCGATGGACGGTTCACTTCCACCGGGCGAATACCATGCGATCATTAGCCGCACGTATCGTCGCCCGCGAGCGAGCGTGTATAGTTGGACGATGCAGCAAGCGATGCCCAAAATCCCGATCCCGCTGCGGCGTGGCGACGATGATTGTTGGCTCGATTTGCAAACCGCGTTCACCACGGTCTACGCTCTCGCCCGCTATGACTTGTCCGTCAATTATCAAACACAGCTTGATCCCTTGCCTGACCCGTCGCTCGCCGGTTGGCTGAGCCAGATCACTTCGTCTTCGCCAACATAATTCTTCATGGCTCAACCGATCTCCGAAGCGAAGCCGAAAACTGGGTTGCCCGGCGGATGCTTGATGCTGTTTGGCAGCATCTTTGTGATTGCCGGTCTGTGGGGTTTCGCGGTGATGTTTGTGATGCCGCTGGCCACGTATGTCTCCGCGATGAACTGGCAATCGACCGAGTGCGTGATCACTTCGGCGGAGATCGAGGAGCACGAGGGCGAGGACTCCACGAGCTACGAAGCGAAGTTCGCGTACACTTATACTGTCGGTACTCGCGAGTTCACGGGGACGCGTGACCGCGCCCAGGAGTTTTCCGGCTCGCGGAATGCGGCTAACGAGCGACTCAGTGAATTGCCCGTTGGCACGCGAGCGACGTGTTGGTACCAGCCATCGGATCCGAGCGAGTCGTTGCTCGATCGATCGTACTCGCTGTTACCAGCGATATCCTCGCTGCTGCTCGTCAGCGTGTTTTGCGGGCTCGGCGGATTTGTCGTTTATCTCGGCCACCGCGCGAATGTGGGTAAGAAGAATGAACAGCAGAGCTTGCTCGCGCCGGCGATTCTTCGGTCTCGCCGTGCCTCGGCACGTTCCGAACTTCCCATTGATGAGTCCGATCGACTCGACGAGCAATACGCCGGACCGCAGCGATTGACACCCGCACAAACTCGTTTCAAGCGATTGGCACTCGCCGCTTTCATGGCCCTGATTTGGAACGGCATTCTATCGGTGTTTGGGGTCGTGATTTGGAACAAGCCGCCGTTCGGAAATGTCGTCGCAAACTTTGCGCTGGGCGTGTTTTTTTTGCCCTTCATCGCGGTAGGAGCCTTGTTGATCTATTCGACATTCCATAGTTTCCTCGCCCTGTTCGCACCGAATGTTTCCGTCGCGTTATCCAGTGGCGCCGTCGCGCGGGGTGAAGAACTCGATGTCGCTTGGGAGGTCTCCGGCGGTATTCGAAGTATCGAAAAACTGACGCTATGCATCGTTGGCA
>JBBSJZ010000764.1:0-2353 GCA_038256795.1 Pirellulales bacterium
GCGAGTTCGCCCGCAAGTAGACGGCGGAACGATTTACCGACGATGTCACCACGCCAACCTTGCAGCAAACTAGGAATCGGATCGTCGTCGTCGTGATCCAATTCATAGCCGAGAAGCTCTCGGACGTCGTCGGCATTGCCGACGATGGATGGCGCGAGTTTCTGTTGGCGGCTGATGCAGGCGATCGACGTGCTCAGAAATTGCGCGAGCATCGGTGATACGGATCGACGCGAGCCTTTGGGCCGACGCGGCAAGTCGTGATCGGGCGTCTCGAGGGCGATGCGGATCGCCTCGGCAATGTCTTCGTAGTGGTCGACAAAGGGTCGCCGCTCAAGTCCCCGGATGTGCCGGATCTTGCGCATGTCGGCTGAACCACGCCGCGCCAATTCGACGACCAAGTCATCTCGCATCACCCGGCGTGGCAGTTGATCGAGTGTTTTGGCGCGATCTTCCCGCCACAGCCACAATTGGCGGACGGTCTCGAGTTGGCGCGGGTTGAGACCGGATGCACCACTGACGCGACGCCAATTTTCACGATTTTCCGCGTCGATCACTTCTTGTTGGCGACGCATCGTCTCCTCTTCGACCCACGATTCACGCTGCATCTTGAGGACGGACGATGACAATTTGTTGTACATCGTTTCGAGATCGGTGACGTCATGCAGGGCGTACTCGAGTTGGTCCGTGCTGAGCGGACGATGTCGCCAATTCGTGCGAGTCTCGCCTTTGGGCAGTGTTTTTCCCACTAAACGCTGCACAAGCGTACCGAGCGAAGCGGGGAATTCCATCCCGATGAATCCGGCCGCGAGCTGGGTATCGAAAAGTCCGGCGATCGGTTTGCCCGTGTAGCGATAGCAAAAACGAGATTCTTCCCGCGCCGCGTGAGCCAGGACGACACGTCCGGGGGTCGCGATCAAGTCCCAAAACGGCTCGGTTTGCTCGACCGGATAGGGGTCAATGATCGCCAATCGGTCACCCGCGGCGACTTGGATCAGGCACAATTCGGGGCGATAACGGTCCTCCGAGACGAACTCGGTATCGAACGCGATCACAGGAAACGACGCGATCTCGTCACAAAATTGTTGCAGGTGATCGCGATCGAGGATGGAGTCGTATTTCAACGTTGGGGCTGTCATTGAATCGTCAAGTGAACATCATGTAGCACGGCTGGTAGGAAGCACCCGGCCGAGTACTTCCCCACGGGCGACTGTAGCGGTCGGGCGACCTATCCGCTACCGAGGATCCCCCCGTTCCCCTCTGTGCCGTCCGCGAATCGAACTGTTACTTATGAATGCCTCTCCCGCGCCTGACGGTGCAGCAAAGTTTCGGGCGAATGGTGCCGAGTTGCTCGTCAGCGTGCGGTCACTCGCGGAAGCTCGCCAGGCCATCGGATCGCCCATCGATATCCTGGACTTTAAAGAACCACGAGCTGGGGCACTGGCGGCGGTCGCCAGTCCGCTTTGGCACCAGGCAGCCGAACTGGTTCATCCGACAGCCGTGGGTCGCGTGATTCCATTGTCGGCGGCGCTCGGCGAACGCGACACGGCTGTGAAACTGGCGGGTGAAGTTCCGTCTCAGTTTTCTTTCGTCAAGGCCGGACCGAGCGGTTGTGAAACAGTGCGAGATTTGGTGCTGCTCTGGTCCGCGGTGCGAGCGTCGCTTGCGGATGGCGTCGAGCTCGTCGCGGTGGCGTACGCGGATGCGGCGGCGGCGCGCAGCCTCGAACCGGAAGAGGTCATTCGCGTGGCGGGGCGGGAGGGGTTCTCGCGGATTTTGATTGATACGTTCGTCAAGGATGGGAGATCCAGTATCGATCACCTCGGTCTACAGCGACTCCGTATGATTCGCCATTCGACGCGCCAGCTCGGCCTCGGCTGGATGCTCGCCGGCAGCATCCGGGAGCGGGATCTTGAGGGCTGGTGGAACCGTGACACGGGCCCCGACGGGTTCGGTATTCGCGGCGACGTTTGTGAATCCGGGCGGACGTCGAACCTCTCACCCGAGCGGATCGCGTCTTGGCGACGGACTCTGGATCAATCTTGATCGGTGCCCGATTGAACCCAATCGAGTCCCGTCATCTTTTTGAGTCGGTCGTCAAAGTGGCCGAGTAGTCCACCGACCAGAGCCCAGCGATGGGGCTTTCTCAGTTCGATCTCGCCATGCGGATTGATTCGCAAAATGGAGTCACCTCGGACGCCGGCTTCGTGCAATTGCCGCAGGTCGACTTCGCCTTCATTAACGACGTCGAGCAATGTTTTTCCGGTCAGTTCAATAAAGGGTGTCATTCATCGGCTCCAGGGATTTTCCCAACGCGTCTTCATTGTAGTCACTGGTTAAGCGGCGGTCATTCACA
>JBBSJZ010000765.1:0-2353 GCA_038256795.1 Pirellulales bacterium
CCGGCCGTATTGGCTGTCACCGCGATCATCATTCCCGTCTCACCGTATTTTCTCGCAGCGGTCGCCGTTGATGAGAACCGTCATCGGCGCGTGCGCTAAATACGAAGATCATGCCGGATCTTTGTCGCTGTCGCTCCTTCATCCGGCCTACTTCGTTGCGTCGGCTTGGGTCCACTCGCCGTCGATAGAGCGCCAGGTTTTGCCGGTTGGGTTGGCATCTTGCAACAACTTCGGCAGCCGATGGGGGCGGATGTTGTCGTAGCTCGTTAACTTGGCGAATCGCACGATCGAGGCGGGGATACCGACGGCGGTGAAGCCTGGGTGACCCGTCGCGGGGTACGGCCCACCGTGATTCATCGCGGGGCTGACGGCGACACCCGTGGGCATTTTGTCGTTGAGGATGCGGCCGACCTTAGGGACCAACTCGAAAGCGATCTTGGCGTAGTGTTCATCATCCGCATCACCCGTCGCAGAATAAACGCATCCGGTGAGGTTACCTTCGAGGTGATGAATGACGCCCACGAGTTCACTCAGGTCCTTGGCGACGACGATGAGTGAGGCGTTGCCGAACGCTTCGGTTTGGAAGCCTTCGGGATCGCTGAGGAAATCCTTACCCGTCGTTCGTAACAGCGTATTGGCGTAGGCGCACCGTCCGGTCTCGGGCTCGCCACCACCGGTGAGAAGCTCGGCGCCGAAACCGCACAGCGCCTTCACGCTCGCGGACAAGCTTTTCGCAACTGCGGGCGAGAGCAGCGTTCCGGGCTTCGCAGCCGCGAAACGATCCTTCACGGTCGCAATGAACTGGTCACTCGCCGGGCCATCCATGAGCAGCACCATACCAGGATTGGTGCAGAATTGGCCGGTGCCCATCAGTACGCTGGTGACAAATTCATCAACGATTTTGTCGCCGCGCTCGTCGAGTGCTGCCGGGGTGATGACCACCGGATTCACGCTCGATAGCTCGAGATAAATCGGCTTGCCCGCGGCATCGGCGGCCGCCTTGAGTTTGAGTCCCGCCGAACGGCTTCCCGTGTATCCCGTCGCGCCGATGCGCGGATCGGATACGAGTCGCTCGCCGTCAGCGTGGCTCGTGCGGTAGATCAATTGCACCATCGCCGCCGGCAACTTCAATTCCGCGGCGACGCTCGCCGCCAATTCGGCGAGCAATCGCGTGGTTTCCGGGTGCGAGCTGTTCGCCTTGGCGATGACCGGATTTCCAGCTGCGATCGCGGCGGCGAAGTCGCCACCGGCGATACTGTTAAACGCGAAGGGGAAATTGTTGGGGCCAAAGACACAAACAGGGCCGAGTGATTCAAAGCAAGCACGGATGCCGGCCTTGCTGTCGATTGTCGCCATCGCCCAATTGCCGCTGCGACACGCTGCGGCGGCCGCCCGCAATTGATTGCTCGTTCGCGGTAACTCGACGTCGGCCAATCGCGGTGACTTGGCCAGTCCCGTTTCAGCGAATGCGGCCTCGACGAGCGCATCCTTGCTGGCTTCGATCGCATCGGCATAACGCTCGAGGAATTCGGCGATGCGATCGCTCGGGTATCGACGCATCTCATTAGCCGCCTCGACCGCGGCGGCGAGTGCGGCGTCACAGTCGGCCCAGGAACTGACGGGGAACTCCGACGCGAGCTTCTCAGCCGTATTCGGATTGGTGGCTTGGAACGTAGCGCTATGTTTCGCGTCGCGCCATGAACCAGCAACGAGGACGGGCTGGACAGTGGAAGTCGTGGTCGACATGGGTCGAGTGATCCTGGAGTGGGTGTGGCTTGCGAGAAAAAAGTGTCCGCCCGTCGCTTAACCTTGGACGATCGGGTTGGAGAGCGTCCCCACACCATCGATCGTGATTTTCACAATGTCACCGGGTGCGAGCGTGAAATCGTTGGCGGGAATGATCCCGGTGCCGGTCATCAGGAACGCGCCATCGGGGAAATCGTTGTCGCGACCGAGCCAGGAGACGAGGTCCGTGAACGTCCGCGCCATCTCAGCGGCCGAGGTCTGTTGGTCAAACACGATCTCGCCACCGCGATGAATCTTCAAGTCGATACCGATCTCGGTGACGGGCGGCAATTCACGGTACAGCGTCACCCAGGGGCCGAGGCCGGCGCAAGCGTTGTAGCACTTGGCTTGTGGTAGGTAGAGCGGGTTTTCACCCTCGATATCGCGCGAACTCATGTCGTTGCCGATCGTCAGTCCGACGATCTTGAGCGTCCGCGACAGCACCAGCGTGACTTCGGGCTCGGGGACGTTCCAGGTCGCGTCCTTGCGGATGCGGAGCGGTTGGCCATGACCGCTCGTTCGATGCGGCGTCGCTTTGAAGAACAACTCCGGCCGTTCGGCTTTGTAG
>JBBSJZ010000766.1:0-2344 GCA_038256795.1 Pirellulales bacterium
GAACGTCGCGAAGTTACAGCGTTTTTATCCAACAGGCGCTCGACATGATGCGTCACGACATTGGCGGCGTCGCCAGCGAAGTTCCGGTCGATCCGGTTGCGGCGGCCCAGGAATCCCAACTCGCTCAAAAAGCCGTTGGCGGACTACTCGACGTCGCCGGTGCCGCGACGCTGCACCTCTCGCCGATGACGGTGCTCGCCGTATTTCACGACATCGCGTACGGATCGGGCCATTACCTTGGGTTGCTGAGCGAAGAGCTTCGGCGCGAAGGCATCATCGATGCGGACTCGAGCATCACTCAAGTTTCGGAACTTGTCGCCGCGTTGCAAGCGACCAGCTCGACGGCCGTGGACGCCTTTGAGAAACCGCCGATCAATGTTGCCGCGGTGCGTGGTTTGATTGCGGAGATCACCGAGAAGATCGCCAAAGTCGACCCGACCCAAATTTTGCCGCAGCGCGAAGTCGCGCGGCTGTGGGCGGAAATGGAACAGCAAGCTGCGGCGTCGGGCTCATCGCTTTGGGACGTGAGTACGGCGATGACGATGTTCGCCATGAATCGCATCACGCTTACATCCCGTGGTGCACTGTCGACGATATCCGTCGCCGGTAACCTGCTCGATCAACATATCGTCCAGCACTACCAAGCCTCGCTCGCCGCGATTCACGCCGATGGTCTTTATGCGACGCTCGCAACCGCTTCGCAACCCTATCTCGAAGCCGTCTGGATGAACTTCGACCATGATCGCGAGACATGGACCGATGAATTGATCAGCGGTAGGGTATTCAATCGAGCGATCACCAGCGTCCGCGGCTGGTTCGGCTAACGACTGCGATCGATGTCGCTTGCGTTCACCAACGAGATCTTCGTCGGGGGTGCGAGTGATTCGGTCTTGCTTTGGCACAGGAGGGGGTACTATGGTGCCGAGTCACCGCACATTCTTTCCCGCTCCTCGCTTGCGATATTGCTGCCATGGATGGCTCGACACGTTCGGAATCGAATTCTACGGATTCGAGAATCCACCCATTCTCCTGGAATGGGTTGCTCACCCGCGCCGTGCTAGCGATCGGCTTTGGGATGCTATCCACGGGCGCCGTCGCGGCTGGTGAAGCCGAGTGGATTTGGTCGACGGGGACCACATCGGCCGATACCATCGCGACCGATGAGAGTTGCTACTTCCGCAAGCCGATCAACTTGAAGGTCGCCTCCGAGGCTCGCATCGAGATCACCTCGGACGACGATTACGAATTGTTCATCAACGGCAGCCGCATCGGTGGCGGTGGATCACCGGAGATGATCGACGAATATGACGTTTCCCAGCGACTCGAGATCGGTCGCAATGTGATCGCGATTCGCGTTACGAACAAACGCGGGAAGACTGCGGCATTGGCGGCTCGCGTCTCGATCCGGCCACTCGAAACGGACAAATGGTACACGTTCAGCTCCGATGCTTCTTGGCGAACGAGTCTCGAAGAAGAATCAGCATGGAACACGGCGCTATTCAATGATCGGTTGTGGGGCAGCGCCTCGTCGTTCGGTGTTCTCGGCGACACCTCCCCATGGGACGTACCCGAAAAAGTTGCTGGCGAACCCGCCTCCGAGCAACGCGAACGTTTCCAGATCCAGAAGGGCTTCGGCGTCCAGCGTGTGTTGACCGACGAGCAGGTCGGTTCTGCGATCGCGATGGCGTTCAACGAGTTCGGGCACATCATTGTATCCCAGGAAAATGGACCGCTACTGCTCGTTTTCGATCGAGATGAAGACGGCGTGCCCGATCAAGTCCGCACCTATTGCGATAAAGTCACTTCATGCCAAGGGATTCTGCCACTCAACGGTGAAGTGTTCGTGACGGGCATGGGACCCGAGGGTTGTGCACTCTATCGCTTAACGGACGAGGATCGAAACGGCACGCTTGAGAAAGTCAAAGCGATCGTCAAATTCACGGGCCAACCCGGCGAGCACGGGCCCCACGGTTTGCGATTGGGCCCGGATGGCATGATCTACTGTGCCGTCGGTAGCTACGTGCAAGCGACGGGCAAAGTCGGTGACGGCGAAACACTCCGTGATAGCTACGAGGGTGACTTGTTGCCGCGTTACGAAGACCCGAGCGGTCACGCGGTCGGCGTCAAAGCGCCCGGTGGCACGATCATTCGCACCAACGTCGATGGCTCCGTCGTTGAAAAGGTCGCCGGTGGCGTTCGCAATGCCTACGACTTGATCTTTCATCCCGATGGCGGAATGTTCGTTCACGACGCTGACATGGAAGCGGACGTCGACACGGCTTGGTATCGCCCGACGATGCTGTTCGACGTGACCGAAGGTGCTGAGCTCGGGTGGCGTCCCGGA
>JBBSJZ010000767.1:0-2334 GCA_038256795.1 Pirellulales bacterium
CGTTCGCCTGCTGCACGCCAACGCAGTAAATGCGGCCTTGTTCCAAATCGCGTCGCAATTCAATCTACTAGAAATGAACGGCCCCAACGTCACGCCTGAGCGCGGAGTTGGAATCTATGAAAACGATGCAACTCAAGGTCCAGCCTGCGCGATCGCATGCGGAGCCGGAGAGATCTATCGCAATTACTTTGCAGACGTGGACGGCAATCCAGACCGGTGGATCATGAATGCTATCGAGCGAGCGTTCCAAAAACACATTAATCACGGTCTCGACGTCGGGGTCGTGTCTTACGGTCGATCCAAACCCGCGGTCGCTAAGCTAGTCAATCGACTCAACGCCAGCCGACCAACGATCCTTCCATCATGAAAGCTGCTACGATCAGCCAGTTGAAAAAAGAACTGGTCAAGCTGGACCACGATGAGTTGCTGGACGTTTGTCTGCGGATGGCAAAATTCAAAGTCGAGAGCAAAGAATTGTTGACCTATTTGCTTTTGAACGCAGACGACGAGGTGGGTTACTCGAACGACTTGTGCGACGAGATCGACCAATTGCTCTGTGCTGCCGGACAAATTCACAAGAAAACACTTCGCAAGGTGGTGCGATGGATGGACAAGTCGCTGCGATTCTCAGGTGACAAAGAAACGGAGTTGCAAGTGCGAATTCACTTTTGCCGACGGATCAAAACCCGCAAAATCACTTTTGGCAACTGCCGTGTGAGCGCCAACATGTACGCCACGCAACTGAAGAAGATCGATAAGGCGTTGGACAAGGTTCATCCCGACTTGCAGTTCGATTTCAACCAGCAGATGGCAGGTCTCTAGTCTCGCCGCGATCGATCCCAAATGCTGCGGATCTCGCTCGTTCCTTCATCGGACTCAGCGTTGTCTTTGGAATGCCGCTCGTCGTGGCTTACTGAATACAGATACAGACGCTCCACTTTCGCTCGAGCCCAGTCTGTCTTGCGAAGGAATTTCAGACTGCTATTGATGCTCGCCTCATGACGAAACGGGTCGATGCTGATCCGCTCGCCCAAACGCTCCCAGCCATACTCGGCGACCAAGTATGCGAGGATCGCCTTCAAAGTGATGCCGTGCAGCGGATTGTTGGGTTGGGATTGGTTCATGGTTCAAAGTGTGCTTGCTGCCGACGAACAACTCGTTGAGACGCATTCGATCCGCGCCCATTCATCTCGTTCGGCCTTCAGCCGGTCGTCGTAAAGTTATCGTTCGTTGGGGTTTCGGGCGAACATCCGCAAGACTCCTATGGCTTAGGCAAACGCCGGGCCGGGGTGGCGTTGAGCCAGTTCTTCTGGCGTGCAGTCGGCGGCACCGCGAAACGATTACAGCCACTGATCAACCGGATCGGTGGTGACCGCATCGACGTCCACCATCAGGCGTTTGAATGCCGGTCGATCGGTATTGCTGCCCGCCTAGCCTCCGTCGTCATAGCGAGTCGTGACGCACGATCAACCCGAGCCCGCCGCTTCGTCGCCGTCAGTTCGAATGCCCCACTCACCGCATCCATCGTCCCGCCTCCAACAGAAAGCACCAGACCGTGTCCGCGCCTGCGAAGAGTCGCCCAGCGTCCAACCGCGGAGATACCGAAAAGAAATTTCTCACCGGGTAACACCTACCCGGTTCACACTCGGGGTGACGAAAGAGAGGAACTGGCACTTTTGGAGTCGAAGAGGCAGTAAAATATCTTTCCTGCCACCGCTGGCACTTCTGCGTTCATTTGCCACATCTTGTCGATTATTTTTCCAAAGTGCTGTTAGGTCCGATGCACTTGAGCTATCCACAATAATATGACGAACGGAAACACATTTAAGAATGACGAAGCCGATGAGGATTTTGCCCTAAAAATTGCGGAAATCCAGCCGCGTTTGTATGGATTCATCCTTAAACGCCTCGTCGATCGCGATCAAACGTTAGAAGTTCTCCAGCGCACGAATCTGGTTCTGTGTCGCAAAGCGACTGAGTTTCAGTCGGGTTCCAGTTTTCCGGCGTGGGCTTTCACGATTGCAAAATTTCAAGTGATGGCTTGGCGAAAGGCGGAAGGGCGATCGAAGCTGCTGTTCACGGACCAGGTCTATGAGCTGATCGATCGTGCTCCTGCCGTTGAAGTTGACGCCGTGGATGTTCGCATCCCCATCCTGAGGCAATGTTTGGAAAAATTGCGCAGCATCGATCGCAGCTTGGTGCAGAGCCGCTATCGCGACGATCTCTCTCGCTCATTCGATGTTGACCAATGTCGCCTACCGATTGTCGTCGCACAAATCATGCGCTCTTCCGGTAGATCCGGTTGAACATGACCTCGGCGAGCCAGCGTTCGCC
>JBBSJZ010000768.1:0-2317 GCA_038256795.1 Pirellulales bacterium
CATTGGGATCAAACGGCTGGCCGGCGCGTTTCTCCAATGCCGGTTTGTAATCGAACGTGTCGATCTGGCTCATCCCACCGGGGCAAAAAATTTGGATCACCCGCTTGGCTTTGGCCGCATGATGCGACGCCCCACCGGACTCGCTCGCCATCAGCGAGGTCAGCGCAAAACCACCAAAACCGCCCGCCGCCGCTTGTAGGAACGCGCGGCGCGAAGGGTGTTCGCACGAAGGCAAAAAGTTCGGAAGATGTAGATTCATGGCAGGCGCGTTATGTAGGACGGTCCTTCCGGGCGGTCGTGTCGGTAAACGGCCCGGAAGGGCCGTTCTACGGTTGAATTCAATCGACATAAACAAATTCATTCGAGTTCAAGAGGGATCGACACAGTGCGAACAACCCGTCTTGCTCGACAAAGGAAACCGCTAAACGTTGCTCCTTTGCGGACGGTAATCGCCCGAAGCATCGTTGAAATGCTTGGTTGACTTGCTCCACTGCGCTCGCGCCCCCTTCGCTTTCGATTCGCTGGGCGAAATAGCGAGACTGTCGCAGCATGAAGTCGTTGTTGTAGAGCGCGAGCGATTGTAGTGGTGTGGTGGTTGTGAGTCGCTTGGCGGTCAGGTTCGCCGGATCTGGGCAATCCAGCGTTGTCAGAAAGCGATCGGGGGTCGTCCGCACGATGTACCGGTAAATGCTGCGTCGCCACAACGCAGGCTCGTCGGCGGTGATGTAACGATAAATCGGTGCGTAGGCTTCTTCGTAGGTGAAGTCCTCGAAGCCAGGTCCGCCGCGCTCTGGGTTCAGCTTACCACTGACCTGCAACACGGCATCGCGAATGGCTTCCGCTTCGAGTCGCCTTGGATTCTGTCGCCACAACAATCGATTCTCAGCGTCAAGGCTGATGCCGGCGGCATCCTGATCATGCCGGGATTGTTGCTGGTAGGTCTCGCTGTTCAGGATCATGCGGTGCAGCGACTTGAGCGACCAGCCTTGCTCTTTCAGTTGCATCGCGAGCCAGTCCAGCAGTTCGAGATGCGAAGGCCGGTCGCCTCCGAAACCGAAGTCACTGGGCGTGTTGACGATCCCTTGACCAAAGTGCCAATGCCATAAACGATTGACGATCACACGTGGCGTTAGTGGGTTGTCGGGATGAGTGATCCAACGAGCCAGCGCCGCACGACGCTCGCCTTCGCTGGTGTCCGTTGTTCCGAGTGTCGGATCGAGCATCATCAACGACGAAAGCGCTGCCGGTTCCAGCGGTTCCCCCTCCGGCGATTCGGAATCGCCTCGCACAAGCAAACGCACTGGAGGCACTTCCTTTGCCCCAACGACACCAAAGAACTTCGGTGGTGGTGCGATTGCGGAAAGATCTTCTTGGAGGGACGAACGCTCTTGCCGCAGCTTCGCCAAACGTAGCCGGTCTTCCTCCTTCAAAGTCGCAGGCTCGGCAGGAACCAGCTTGGGATCGCCAAAGCCAACTTGATCGTGTCCGTAACCGTTACCACCATCGGTGGAAACGAGCGTCAGGAACCTCGCGTCGACCAGCAATTCCAGATCGACGTCCTGTAAACCTTTGTCACGAGTGAGTTGCGGATACTCAGCGATCAGTTTCCCATCCAGAAACACCCACACATCGGCGCGGTACCCGCCGGAAGCGCCGAAATAACCGAGCTTCGCGGTGAATCGCATTTCGGTTTGGTGACTCGCCTTGCGCATCGCCGCCAAATCAAACGTGATGCCGGCATTGGCATGCATACCCAGCAGGCTGTGTCCATCTTTCGTAAAGTCGATGCCGCCCAGTTTCGGTGAATGCTGACTGGCGACCGGTCCGTTGCGAATCGCGTCCCACGCTGCGGCAGACGTTTTCGGCAACCCGGTGACGGTGACGCCCGTCGTGCTGACTGTGATGACCGCTGTCCCATCTTCTCCATCGGGGATGAACACTCCATCGACGAATGCGGAATTCGTTTGCACAAACTGATTCGCTACCACACCATCGAGTCCCCCTAATTCGCGAGTCTGAATCGCGCCGGTTCGTGCATCGATTCCCTGTCGGTCCGTCCCGCCGCCCAATCCCCCGTTGCCCAGTCCGTTACCACGTCCGACCATGTCGGCAAGATCAAGACCGCCACCTTCGAGCTTGCCAATTTCCAGGTCGATCGACTGCAGCTTCGCCGTCAATTCGGCTTCGGTTTCCTCATACTGTTTCATGGCCGCGTCACTGACAACGCGATCGTCACGTTTGCTGCCCGCGAACACGGCTTGCAACTGGAAATACTCCTGTTGTGAAATCGGATCGAGTTTGTGATCGTGACACCGAC
>JBBSJZ010000769.1:0-2314 GCA_038256795.1 Pirellulales bacterium
CAGGCCGCCGCCCCGCACGAATGCGAGACGGCGGCCGTAATCCATGAAGCACCAACCCCACCGAAAGGTGTCCGAATCATCGTGGTAACATGAACCACATTCACCGCGAGTTGGTTATCGCGGGGGTGAACGGCGGGGGCAGCGTCTCAGGCCAAAACTAACCAAACATGCCCGCGCTTCGTTGACCGTGCAACTCAACAATCGGAATTGTGGGGTGTTTCTCACTCGCCTCGATCCGTCAATCGCTAGGCGTGGCAGGGTTTGCCAAGCCGGGTCTCGACGCGAAACCGATGATGCCGATCAGTCAAGCTTTGCTGGCACGGCGCCGCGTGATGTCAGTCGCCATGGATGACCGCCAGCAGCGCTTGCCGAATTTCGCCGTGGCGGCCGAGATCGTAGAGCGGGTTCCCATCGAGCTCCGTGACGTAGAACACATCCGCGATTTGATCCAGGTGCGTATCGATCTTGGCGAAATGCAGCACCACGCGCCGGTCCGCAAGCGTGGCGGCTATTCGGTACAGCAATCCGACTTGGTCGTAAGCAAAGATGGAAAGAATCGTGTAGCGACGGAATGTATCGTTATCGAACGTGACCTTGGTCGGTAGCACATTCACACTCGAGGCCTCTTTGCTCGGCGCACTCTTCCACGTCTTGCGATGCGGTGGCAGCGGCGCGCTCGGTGTGTCGAGCAAGTGGCGAATGCGATCACACACTTCTTCACGGCGGGCCGCCGGGGGTTCGCCTGGGAAGTCGGGGTCCGTGACCCAGAAGTCGTCCCACACCAACCAATCGCCGATCGTTTCGATATCGGCCCGCAAGATCGTCAGCCCCGCCGTGCTGAGTGCCCCGGTGGCGCGGGCGAAGGTGCCGATCGTTTGCTCGCCTTCGCGGCGGACGATCGTGTAACGCACCGCCGACAAGGACGCATCGAATCGGCTCATGCAATAGGTGGGTGATCCTTCATTCAAGTACGCCGTGATCTCCGACAACTCCTTGGCGAGCTCTTGGGGCTGGCCACGCCGCAGCAGCGACAGTGGTAATTGGCTAAGCAAGTCTTGGCACGACGCGTCGCATTGCCTTGCATCCATCTTGGCTCGCACTTCGTCGCGAATGGCTTCGATTTCCGGGTCGCTATCACCGGGCAAGTCGCCGGTTTCAAAGTAGCGACGCGTTCTCAGGTACAGATCTTCGATGAGATTCATCTTCCAATCCGTGAGCACGCCGGGACCGACCGCCGACAAGTCCGCAACCGTGTGCACAATCAACAGTTCCAAGCGGCGAATCGAGCCCACTTCGGCAGCAAACGAGTGGACGATCTCGGGGTCATTGAGGTCGTGTCGAAACGCGACGAGGTTCACCGCAAGGTGTTTCCAAATGAGCCAAGCGAGCGTGTCCGTTGACTCTTCGTCGAGGTGCAGCAGCTTGGCCGTCTCGATCGCGATCTCGCGGCCGACGTCACAATGATCTTCCTCGCGGCCTTTGCCGAGGTCGTGGATCAGCAGTGCGAGGTGCAGCAACCGCTTGTCGGTGAGTCGACGATAGCGTCGCCCGATCGCGGTGGCATCATCCTCGAAGTCGCAAGCGGCTTCGACGGCGAGCAAACAGTGCGCGTCGACGGTGAATTTGTGATAGGCGTTGAACTGCAGCAGCCCTCGTGTGCGTTTGAACCCCGGGATGATCTGTTCCAAGACGCGGAGTTCGTGCAACCGCCGCAGCAACTCGGCCAGGCGGCTACCATTTCCCAGCAGCGACAGGAATGCTTCGATCGATTGTTCATCCGGTGGCGACGGTTCTCGCTTGAGCATGGCTTCGCGAATCGCGTTCCACGTCGGGTGCGCGATTCGGCGTCGATGCTCGTTGGCAAGACTCATCAAACGCAGCACATCGGGCAATCGCGATGCGAACTCGGCGAGCGCGGACTTCTGGACCCAGATCTGAGTCGGTCCCATACGAACATTCTCAGCGATCTGGCGCGAGAAGAGGTGCTCGTAAGCTCGCGAGACCACCGATCGCGTTTGTGCGTCCTCCGCGAAGAACGATGCCGCGTAGCGCACGTTGCGGGTGTGCTCAAAGTAGTCTTGCATGAAGTGTTCGACGGGCAACACGCCTTCCGTGGCCTGGTAGCCCCAGGACTGGGCGATCTCCATTTGCGTCGGACGATCGAGCACGTCCTGGCTGCGGTTATCGCGGAAGTGCAATTCGTTTCGCAATCTCAGCATGAATGCGTACGCTTGCCGCACGAGTCGATAGTCTTCACTTGGCAGTGCGCCGAGTTTGAGCAAACGTTCGAGGTCCGTTTCGCCATAATTGATGA